>JAFZXD010000293.1 GCA_017616955.1 Eubacterium sp.
AGGAAGAATCCGACTGGTGTCTGATTCTTGTTAACAAAGATAATCCAGTTCCTGAGGATTACAAAGTACAGATCAGAGAACTGGCAAACGGACAAAAGATAGATGAACGAATATATCCATTTCTTCAGGCCATGTTTGACGATATACGAAGCAGAGGCATGGATCTTTTTGTCAGAGAGGGCTATAGAACTCATGAGGAACAGCAGAGTCTCATGGAAAATAAAATAAAAGATTATATGAAAGAAGGCCACTCTAAAGAAGAAGCTACAGAAATTGTAGAATCATACGTTGCTCTTCCGGGAACAAGCGAACACGAGCTGGGAATCAGCGTAGATATAAATGCCAATACAGAAGTCTGCAACGACGAAAAAGTTTATAAATGGCTGGAGGAAAATGCATATAAATACGGTTTCATCAAACGATATCCGGAAGACAAAACCGATATAACCGGAATCAACAACGAGCCTTGGCACTACAGATACGTAGGCAAAAAAGCTGCTCGCGAGATAAAAGAACAGAACATATGCCTGGAGGAATACCTTAACAAATAACCCAAAAAGTGGACACTTGAAATCAGATTTCAACTGTCCACTTTTTTGAATGCAACATAAAAATATTTAATCTTAATTCTCAAAGTCGAACTTGTAATCAAGTCCAAGCGCATCTCTTACAGTGATGATATCCTTCTGTACGCCCTCTCCTACAGGAACTCCCTTGTCTTTTCTGAAGAGCCATACATCGTATTCCTTCTCACCTGCTGTATATATCCTGCTCTGTCCGGGAGCTTTCTTGGAAGAACGAAGTGTACGGCAGATATCTCCCGCAATCTTCTTAAACTCTTCTCTTCCCATAAATGCATCCGGATCGACTACGAAGAAGAAATGTCCCAGATGATACATCTGAGGTTTTCCGTCTTGTCCAACTCCGGTGAGAGCTTTCATAAACTCTCCTCCCGAAAGTGCCGCAGACAGTATCTCTACTACTGTTGCATATCCATAGCCTTTATATCCGGCCAATTCCTCACCTATTCCACCAAGAGGCGCAAGTGCTGCCGTTCCGGCCACAAGATCCTTCAAGATCTGGTTGCTGTCCGTAAGCGCTTCTCCGTTCTCGGATATAACAGTTCCCTTCGGAGTCTCCTTTCCTTCTCTTGCATAGTATTCGATACGTCCACGCTGAACGATTGAAGTCGCACAGTCGAGGCAGAATGGAAATTCCTCATCAGTCGGAAGTGAAAATGTCAGTGGATTGGTTCCAAGCATATTTTCAACTCCGAATGTAGGAGCTATAGATGGTCTGGCATTTGTACCTGTCATTCCGACCATGCCTTCCTTGCTGGCCATAGAAGTCCAGTAACCTGCTATTCCGTAATGAGTCGAATTACGGATCGCACCACCTGCCATACCATAGGTCTTTGCTTTCTCAATAAGCTTCTCCATCATTCGGTAGCTGGCAACCATGCCCATTCCGTCATGAGCGTCCATAACCACCGTAGTCGGAGTCTCTTTTAATATCTCAATGTTGGTAACGGGAAGAAGTGTTCCCTTAACGATTCGGTCGATATAGATAGGCTTGAATCTGTTACATCCATGGCTCTCTATACCTCTCCTGTCAGATTCGAGTAGAACATCTGCACAGATCTTTGCATCCTCTTCGGGTACCCCATACCCTTTAAATGCATCTACCATAAAGTCATTCATCTGTTCCCATGGAACAAAAGGTCTTGTTTCCTGCATACTATTCACTCCTCAATGTTTAATAGTATCATTTAACGATACATATCTATTCTAACATATCTGACGGAATTATAAAACACGTTATCCCTTTTATTGTCCGGTAAATTAAAGCTAAATATTACTTCCCAGCCATATGCGGCTGATAAGGTCAATGAAGAACAAAACAGTTATGATACAGAAACATATCTTGTGTATCTTACTATCCTTGAACTTCTCCTGAAACTTAACGATAGCCGGCTGTATCAAGCATATCGCAACGCAGATCAGAAATCCAAACATCAGCGACGGTTCAAGCGCTATCCTGCCGTCAAAATTCAAAAAGTATCCATTGTAGTCCCAAAGCTTACTTCCCGTAGCTGCTTCGATTATATAACTGGCAACAAGTTCTGCGACAGTCGCTATAGTCATACCGACCAGGAACACTAGCACCGGCTTCTTAACCTTCAGCAGGGCAAATATCCCCAGTATGATAAAGAATCCTATTCCGTATATTGGAAGCCACGGTCCAAACAGAAATCCTCGGTTGATGAATCCTCTGTGATGATATATCATACAGCACCATATCGACTCATAAACCCAACCGATAAAGCTGTAAGCCAGAAAATATTCCATGTAATTAAAAAATGTCTTCCAAAGTTTAGTCTTATCCATCTTTTTTCATATCACTTTCATTTAATCCCTGAGTATTCAGTCAATTGAATTCCTTATACTCTGCTCGCTTCATTATACTCCGCCAGCGCACTCATATAAGCATCATAAGTATGATCATCAAAGAGCACCCACTTGATCACATCCAGCTTGCCCGGGTTCTCTTCCACGAATCTTTTTGCTGTTCCTATCGCAATCTTTGTCGCCTCATCAAGTGGGAAGCTGTATATTCCTGTTGATATGGAGGGAAATGCAATCCTACGCACACCGTTCTCCACAGCCAGTTCCAGACACGAACGGTAACTGGACGCAAGCAGCGCTTCTTCATTATACTGCCCGCCGTTCCACACAGGTCCCGGCGTATGAATTATGAATTTGCACGGAATATTGTAGGCCTTAGTGATCTTAGCCTGCCCCGTCTTGCAGCCATTTAACATACGGCACTCGGCAAGCAGCTCCGGTCCGGCAGCACGGTGGATAGCCCCATCAACTCCGCCGCCTCCGAGAAGACTTGTATTTGCCGCATTTACTATAGCATCAACGTCATGATTCTTAGTAATATCCCCTTTTACCATTATGATCTCAGTTTTTGCTTCCTGCATACGCATTCACCCCATTATTTATTTCTTATCTTTTTAACATTATGATTCATCCTATGCCTGCCCCAGTAACGAAAAGCAAACTTCTTGAACTTCGAAAGCTCCTGATGATGCTCCTTCAGCAGTTCGTCCGGAGAATCATAACATCCAAAATCCTGATTTATTCCTTCACTCTGAATATACGTGTTATTTCTGTTAAAATCAATCACCGGATGCTTGAAATCTTTCACTGCAACTCCGTATCCGCAAAACGAACCGGTGCACTTCGGATTAGCTACCTGAAGATTCTTCAGATATTTACTATCCAAAATAAATGCCTCAAGCTCATACCACTGTTCTTCAAAGTAAACTTCCACCCAGCTGTGAAAGATATTCTTGGGCGCACTCTTATAGACAAACCCGGTCATCGCCCCCTTCTGCAATTCCTTATCTATCGTAAAGCCATGCACCCTGCACGGAATACCGCACGCACGTAAGAGCGCCATGAAAAGCGTCCCTTTCGTATTGCACTGTCCATATCCATCAGACAAAACCTTACTTGCGGAAATGTCATCATCGATATTATATCCGAACATTATCTCGTCCCTGACAAAATTATAAATAGACCTTATCCTGTCGAATTCGCTGAAACTCTTCCACTCTCTCCTCTTAATCAGCTCTGTAATTGCGGAATCATTATAATCAAGCATTCGAGTTTCTTCCAGATATCTTTGCATAGCTTTAATCGCAGCCTCCTCTAGTAAATTATACTTATATATCAGCCCAATGCAACATCAAGCGCCATCATGAGCGTAAATCCAACCGAAAACATGATAACCCCGATATTGGAATGTTCACCTTCTGACATTTCCGGTATCAGCTCTTCCACAACAACATACATCATCGCACCCGCAGCAAAGCTCAGAAGATACGGCATCATCGGAACAACAAATCCGGCAGCAATTATCGTGAGTAATGCCCCTATCGGCTCTACTGCACCGGAAAGTACGCCTCCCAGAAATGCCTTTATCTTACTCTGCCCCTGAGCATGGAGCGGCATGGAAATGATAGCACCCTCGGGAAAGTTCTGAATCGCTATTCCCAGCGCAAGTGCAAATGCCCCTCCCGCCGTAATAGATGTATTTCCCGAAACAAATCCCGCATACACAACTCCGACCGCCATACCTTCGGGAATATTGTGAAGCGTTACCGCAAGCACCATCATGGTTGTCTTCTTCAGTTTCGACTTCGGTCCCTCTGCTTTCTCTGCATTCATGTGGAGATGCGGTATCACCGAATCAAGCAAAAGCAGAAAAAGTATTCCCAGCCAGAATCCCACACATGCCGGAACGAAGGACAGCCTCCCCATCTTTTCCGACTGCTCCATCGCCGGTATGATAAGGCTCCATATGGAAGCCGCAACCATCACTCCACTCGCAAATCCGGTGAGCGCTCTTCGCACCATCTCACCAAGTTCACTCTTCATAAAGAACACGCAGGCCGCGCCCAGTGTTGTACCCAGAAAAGGTATCATTATAAGTTCCAATGTCATTTCTATAGTCTCCTTACGGTTATATAATCTAAATTCGATATATAATTCGAATTCAATGTATGTCTAAATTCAAATTGTAGTTAGTTATATCTAACTACAATTTATATTAGCATATACATATAACCGAGGCAACTATAATAATTACCAAAAATATCTCTCAAAACACCCCTAAAACCTCAAAAAGCGCCCACCGGAAACCAATATCCAATGAGCACTTTTTGATAATTCTAAGTAAGTAAATGAAAATTATAATGCCGCAACAGAAAGTACGACAGCATAAACAAAAATAATAAATGCAACTGCTTAATGTTTATTACGCGTTAATCATAAAAGCCTGCGCCATCAAACGAGCATCTTTTAAACCACGTTTAGGCATACATCTTTTTTTCTTCTGTTTAATGCCAATTCAGTATAAGCTTCATCAGATCCGTGTTTTCATCATCAGGGTCGATATTATAAATATCTATCTTATCTCTGTCAGCGCTTCTATCCGAAAATGCAGGGAACAGGAATCCGAACTCAGGCTTTCCGACTTCGTAATCACCCGAATATGGAGCGATGGCACATATAACAAAATCATAGATTTCTTCCGAGCCTTCGTTCCACTGACCATCTGTTCCTTTAAACGGAATATCGTAAGTTCCGAAATATACCATGATGGCATATTCTGATAAACCCTTATACTTCTCCATGATGACTTCGTATAGAATAGTCAGCAGCGCATCATCCTTAAGCTCTGTTTCCTTAAGACCTGTCAGCAGCCCCCACATACTATCTTTACGTCCTGAATCTTTCGGAAATGCATATTCCTTAAGCTGCTTATTTGTGTCAGCAAATGGAATGGTTTTAGCAACTTCCAGATTAGTTTTCTTTTCCGACTCAGTGAGTTTGCCAAAATGAATATTAAATGTTCCGTCTATCATGTAGCCGAATTCATCATCATACGTAACGTAGCATCCCGCAACACGCGAAAAACATGTACGCTTTGGTGTCATTCTTCTGGTCAACTCCAGCATGTCATCTCTGTTTATCATAATCATTTCCCTGCAACTATATTTCGTATATATTTCTTTTTTCTGTACACCGAATAACGCTGTACTAATATCCTATCGCTTTCAGCACTTTATCTATAAGTTCCGCATTCTTTATGGAGAACTCAGGTGTAATATACGGTTTCTCATCAGACAGGATGCACCTTGAAAACTGTTCTATCTCAAGGGAGTAGTTATTTGGAACCGAAATCTTTCGCTCCACAACTCCCACATCTGTATATATCTTATAGGAGACTTTTCCTTCCTGATTATACTCAACACCTGATTTTATACTTCCCTTTGATCCGTGAATATAAAATCTGTCAAATCTGGAATCTGTATTCTCTCCCAGAATCATTCCGACATTAAATGACGCTCTGATTCCATTTTTGAACTTAATAAGTCCGGCTGTCATGAGGTCAACCCCTTCAAAAGAAAACTCAGCATCTGCTTTTACGCATTCCGGCTCGCTTTCTACAAGTGAAAGGATCATCGATGTACAGTAACATCCCAGATCATACATAGCACCACCACCGAGTTCCCTATGAAGACGAATATCTTCTTTATATCCCTGTGTGATAAATGCAGTATCTATATAATCTGCATCTCCTATCACGCCCTTCTTAACATCGTGTACCAGGCTCTTAATATAAGGACTGTGAAGATATGCATAGGCTTCCATCAGAAGAACGTCGTTTTCCTCAGCCACCTTAAACATCTCTCTCGTTTCCTCGGCACTCAGACCGATAGGCTTCTCACACAAAACATTTTTTCCCGCTTTTAAAGCCCTTATAACCCAATCTTTATGAAGGCTGTTCGGGAGCGGGACATACACAGCCTGAACATCAGGATCATTCAGAAGCTGATCGTATACTCCATACACTTTCTTGAAGCCGAATCTTTTTTTATAATCTTCAGCCTTGTCCAGATTTCTTCCTGCTATAGCATACAGTTCGCAGCTTGCGGACTGTTTCATGCCGGGAATAGTTCCCCAGGAAGCAATATTAGCAGTTCCAAGAATACCCCATTTAACCTTATTGTTCATCGCACCCTCCATACTATCTCATACAAGAAACAAAATACATGTCATATTACGTTCGTCATATTATAGCAATCATCTTATGGAAGATATTTGCCTGCATCTTTGCCGGATGCCTGAGAATCCAGGCGATCGCTCATCATGAAAACCATATTCCTTGCCAGGTTCCTCATAGTCTGAAGGCCTTCCAGATCTTTCTTCACACCTTCATAGAAAAAACTCCTTTTGATTAATGCATTTATACTTAACCAGCATTTTCCCCGATAATCACTATAAAAATATAACATACATTAACCGCTATGAACAGACGAAAAATGTTAATTATTCTTATCTGATTGCAATTTCGCTATATCATGCACATAAGTTGAAAATTCTTTCGATCTTGATTCAAGAAGTCCATGGGTTCCATCATGCATCGTATACATCTTCTTA
>JAFZXD010000294.1 GCA_017616955.1 Eubacterium sp.
TTTATGGCAGCGTCCGGATTTGTTCCCTTAGAGTCGTTATAATATCTGACTCCCTTTACTTCACGAACAAATTCTATTCTATGTTCAACACCCTTAAAGGCGTAAACTGTTTTACTGATTATATCAGCAGGAATATCCATGTATGTTGCTATACATACAGCAGCAAGTACATTTTCAAGGTTGTGCTCACCGAGTATCTGTATTCCGCTCACATTCAGAATCTCTGTTTCAACTCCTGCTCTTCTTACGTATATCTTTCCATCTTTTACATATGCACCTTCTTCAGGACATATCTCATGACTGAACCATACAAGTTTTGCATTTTTTACTTTATCTGCTCTTACTCTTGTCTCAGGATCATCATAATTTAATATCATGAAATCATCAGCAGTCTGATTCTCTGTTATTCTGAACTTTGCATCGATATAATTTTCAAATGTATGATGTCTGTTCAGATGATCCGGTGTAAGATTCAGTATAGCAGATACATGTGGCTTAAATGTTTCAATAGTTTCAAGCTGGAAAGAACTGATTTCAGCAGCGATCAGTGTTTTATCTGTAGTCGCATCTGCAAATCTTGTATAAGGAAGTCCTATATTTCCCACAACAAGTGAATCTTCTCTATAGTTTTTAAATATCTCACCGACAAGAGTAGTCGTAGTTGTCTTTCCGTTAGTTCCGGTGATAGCTGCTATCTCGCCTTTGTTGAAATAATATGCAAGCTCTATCTCACCCCAGATAGGGATGTTCTTAGCTTTAACCTTTTCTACAAAAGGTGCCTCTATTGAGATACCCGGACTTATGATAAAAAGATCTGTTCCTTCAAGAAGTTCATCTGTAAGTTCTCCAAGAACCACATCAACATTCTCTGATTCATTAAAATCAGCAAGGATCTTATCTTTATCAAGCTTTGTATTTCCATCATATAGAATTGCATTTGCACCGTTTCTGAGAAGAAGGCCAACTGAGGCTATTCCGCTTTTACCGGCTCCTGCAACTATTACTTTTTTATCTTTTAAACCATTTTCAAACATTTCCTAAACCTCTTTTACTCTGCATCTGTTGTTGATGCTGTATCATCCTCTTCAGACTGTTCCTCTTCAGGCTGTTCATTTTCCTCAGGTGTGGAACCTGCCACACTGATGTCCGGTGCATCACCTTCGAAAACCGGAGTAGCAACTTCTTCAGCCATAGAAGCATCAGTTGCAGAAGCATCTGTAGGAGTAGCATCTCCTGTTTTATATATATTCATATACGGAAGCAGTTCCGAAGCTATCTTATGGAACAGAAGGGAACCTGCACCGGTGTTCGCCGGATCGTCAGATTTAGGTTCATCAACAACGCAGTATATTACTACCTGCGGAGATTCCACAGGAGAAAAACCGATAAATGAAAGGATGTATTTTCCATTTCCTCTCGGAAGCTTCTCGGCAGTACCTGTTTTACCACCTATCTCATAACCTTCAACGATTGCCTTCTTACCTGTTCCGTATTCTACTGTTTCTTTCAGAATACCTTTTATCCTGTCTGAAGTATCCTGAGAGATAGTTCTTCTGACAAGGATTTTATCATAGTTTTCTACCAGATTGCCCTCTTGATCGATAATCTGTTTTACAACATGAGGCTGATAATAATATCCACCGTTTATTGAAGAACAGAATGCTGTACCCAGCTGCATCATGGTAACGGTAACACCCTGACCGAATGATGAAGTCGCAAGTTCGACAGGATTAAGTGTATCTTCATGATAGATCATCGTGTAGTAATCTTCATCACTTGATTCACCCGTCAGATCTATATTTGTCTTCTGTCCGAAACCAAACAGAGTCTGATATTTATCAAATATAGTCGAACCTTCAAGTGCAGCGATCTGCATAAGTGCATCATTACATGACAGCTCAAGCGCCTGTGGCACTGTGATCATTCCATGTCCATCAACCTTATGACAAGCTATATCGTAATCAGCTATATGCTGAACACCATCACAGTAAAATGTTTCTTCTCCGCTTATTACGCCATCTTCCATAGCACCGGAGATTGTAAATGTCTTAAATGTAGATCCCGGCTCAAATGAATCACTTACCACAAAGTTTCTCCAAACTTCATAAAGTGCTTTAAGCTTATCATCATCAGACATTTTCTTTGTCATCTCTTTAAATGCCTCATCCGATAATCCTTCAGCATCTTTGAACTGATACTTTGTAGGAAGCATCGAGTATGGATCATTCGGATCAAACTGATGTGAGTTGTAAAGAGCAAGTATATCACAGTTCATAGGATCCATGACCAGGACCGATATATTCTTCGCTCCCATTTCTTTCATGAATTCTTCGCATTTTCTCTGAACTATTCTCTGTGCCTCTGTATCTATTGTAGTGACGAGGCTGCATCCGTCTCTGGCAGGTTCAAGTTTTTTCTGAAGATTATAATCCTCACCAAGGTATGCATATGTACGTCCGTTCTGTCCGTTCAGTTCTTCATCATAGCACCCTTCAATTCCACCCTGACCAACGTTACCACTAACGACATAGCCCAGCAGATGACATCCAACTTCTTTATTTGGATATGTTCTCTCATATCCATCTTCCATGAAGACACCTGTAACTCTGCTTCCGGCCGGAGACTTGACGTAATCCTGAAACTCCTTTACTTCTTCGTAAGAAAGTTTCTTTCTTACAACAGTGTAAAGACTGTCTTTATCTTCGAGGTATTTACCCATCTCCTCTTCCGACACACCAAAGTATTTTTTCAACGCCTTACATGTGGCTACTTTTGACTTTTCATTTTCAAGTATATTCTTAGGCTCAATTACAAGATTATATACCTTCTTGCTTGTAGCCAGAATTGATCCGTTTCGATCTAATATATCTCCTCTTTTAAAAGGAACTGTAACGCTGACGTAGTTATTCTGACTTAAAACTCTCTGAGAATACTTATCACCTTTAACTACGTTCAGGTATATGATCTTACCCAACACAAA
>JAFZXD010000295.1 GCA_017616955.1 Eubacterium sp.
AAAAAGTGGACACTTGAAATCAGATTTCAAGTGTCCACTTTTTGGGGTTTGAAGAATTAAGATAAACTTAATGTTAGGTTAAAGCACCTTAAGGTAAATGCCGTTACAATAGAATCATACTAGAAATACTAAGGAGATAATTATGAAGAAAGGATTTAGAAACTTTGTTTTAGGAACAATGCTTATCTCAACGATCGTTTCTCCTGTGGGAAACTTTGTTGTGAGGGCAGAAGGCGTTTCGGCTGAGACCGAGACTGAAGCAGAAACAGAGAAAAAAGAAGTGTCTGCTGAGATCAGGGCGCAGGATGACTTTTACGGATATGTAAATGGAGCAGATCTGAGGGTGGCAGAAAATGATCCGAAATACGGTTACGGTTCATTTGAAGACTGCTCACGTCTGGCAGATGAGAGATTGGATGAGCTGATTGATAAGATTGTGAAAGGTGACGGACACACATCAACTGATGCAAAACTTATTAAGGATTATTACCAGCAGGTACTCGATTATTCAGGTGAAAAGAGTAATGCAGATGCTGATCTTGAAAATGTCATAAAAGAGATTGATGGAATCAGTTCTATGCAGGAACTGATGGAAATTCTCGGAAGATACAACTACGAATATGGGGTTAAGCCTATTGAATTCGATGTTGGAGAGGCAATGTTTAAAAGCGAAGAATATTCGATAGGATTTGGGGCTATTAAAACAATTCTCGGAGTGGAGACAAAAGAACTGGCTACATCGGAAAAAGGAAGATCTTCTCTCAGAGATAAAGTAAGGGATGTACTTTACAATCTCGGATATGATAAGGCTGAGGCAAGTAAGATAGCAGATGATTTTACTGTTATGGCAGTTGATCTGGCATATCACAGTCAGGATATGAATGTGGAATTCGATGACATAGTATATTGCAACACTGAAGAATTAAAAGCAAAAGGATTTGATATAGATAGCTATGCTCGAGGATATGGTATCGAGAATCCTTATGATTGTTGGATGATCGAGCATGAAGAACAGTTTGCTACTATATGTGAGATGTTATCAGATGAAAAGAATCTCGAGAATTTTAAGGTTTGGCTTCTCCTGGATTATATAAGTGGATTCGAGAATTTTCTGTCTGATAATTATAAGGGCCTGAAGAATGTTTTCGGTGTACAGACTAAATCAGGCGATATGCTTGCAAAAGCATATGTTAAGCGAGATCTTGAAGACCCTTTGGGAAGACTTTATAAGGAAGCATATTATACAGAGGAAAAAGAAGAAAAAGTCAGAACTATGTGTGAAGACATAAGGGCTTCATACAGAGAACTTATCAGTAATGCAGACTGGCTTTCTAAGGATGGAAGAGACAAACTTCTTACAAAACTTGAAAATATAGACTTTAAGATTGGTGGTGAATATAAGGATCGCGAAAGAAGTTCTGAAAAACTTATCGGAGCAGATGCTTATGAAACTTCAAAGAATATGACTAGATTTAAGGCAGATTGTTATAAGGAAGATCTTAAAACAAAAAGACCTAAGCGTGGTGCTGCAATGTCTCCACAGACAGTAAATGCCTGCTTTATGGTAGATAATGTCGTTGTTGTGCCAGCTGCGATACAGGAAGGAGCTTTCTTCGATGACAGCCGCAGTGAGTATGCAAATCTCGGTGGACTCGGAATGGTATTAGCACATGAGGTCGGTCATGCATTTGATGCCAACTGTATCAAATGGGATGAAAAAGGAAACAAAAATCCTGAATGGCTTAACGAGCAGGACAGAAAGGCTCTGGAAGAACGTTCGGCTATGTGTATTGATTATTATAGTGGATATACGATCATGGATGTATACCATGTAGACGGTAAGCTTACACTTGGTGAAAACTATGCAGATCTTGGTGCTATCGAATGTATATCTAATATTCCGGAGAATAAAGAAGATTTTAAGGAAATGTATGAAAGCTTTGCTCTTGTATACAAGAGTCTCGGAAGCGATGTAGGTGCACTGGAACAGCTTGCAACTGATGTGCATTCTCCGGACAGAGTCAGGGTGAACGCGCCGCTTTCGTCTTGTGAAAAATTCTATGAAACATTTGATGTAAAAGAGGGAGACGGAATGTATGTCTCTCCTGATAAGAGAGTGAACAGGTGGTAAGATGGGAACAATAATAAAACATACTTTAAGAAATATATTTGCTAAACCTTTAATAACGATCTTTTTGATCCTGAGTATCACTGTGTGTGCATTTACAGGAATACTCGCTCTGGATATAAGTAATTCGATAACAAATGTTATCAAATCATTAATGACTGAAGAGACTGGAAAAGCTGAGATAATGTATTATGCATCTGACAGTGTAGAAGAAGATGACCTTGCGGATATTCCTGAACATGAAGCAGTTCTTCTCAGTAGTAAAAGTTCTTCTATGTGTGTCAAGAATGACAATATGTACGAATATTACAATCAGAAGAGTCTGGTGACATATTGTACAGATATAAACACCGCTATTGATTACAAGATATTAGCGAAAGATATAGTGTTAAATGATGATGAATGTGTCATTACCGATAAGATAGCAGAAGATATGGGACTTAAAGAGGGAGATACATTTACCATATTCGGAGACAATGATATAGATGCTGATTTTAAGATTAAAAAGATCATAAAGCCTGCAGGACTTCTCAGCGGTCAGTACTCAGCATTAGTAACTGAAAATGGTATGGCAAAGCTTACATTCGATGGTAAGGTAAAGTACAGTACTGCTTATATTAAAATGCAGGATCCAAGTAAATGTTCAGAGGCAGTTGAGATCCTTGAAAAGAAGGATCCAACAGGAGATGTTGTTGACATCCTTAACGGACAGGACTTTAAATCAACGCTTGCTACGATCACAAGTATATTCCTCGGATTATTCCTGATAACACTTTTACTTGTTATATTTGTTACGATATCTCTTTCAGAGAGAATAATCCTGGAGCGTATGTCAACTGTAGGAACACTTAGAAGTCTGGGTGTTTCACCGGCTATCACGACTAGGGTAATCCTTGTCGAAAACTTATTCTATGGACTGTTTGGCGGAATATTCGGTACCTTGGCATATGCTTTGATAAGAGATCCGTTCTTCAATAGTATATTTAAT
>JAFZXD010000296.1 GCA_017616955.1 Eubacterium sp.
GCACTGGATAATCTGGAGTATTATATATTGAAGACCGGTATCCGAGGAAGAAAGCTGTGGGAGAAACCTATTACTCCTTTTGGTGAAGTAAGTGATGAGGTAAGAGACAAGTTCATTAAGATGGACGAGATCAGGAGTCTTATCATTGAGACAGTTAGACCGGTTACGGAGTATTCGACAGGAAGTCATAAGGTGAGTGATATACTCAACGGACTTAGACTGGTGATAGAAGGGCTCGATTTTGAAAATAAGATGGAGAATTCTGCCCAGCAGCTTGAAGATATGGGACTCATGACCGATGCGCGTGTTATGAGAAGTTTATACGCTATCATAATGAAGCTGATAGATGAAACAGATGAACTTCTCGGCAGCCAGGAGATGAGACTTCAGGAATTTGCGGAAATATTTGAATCCGGTATAGAAGAAGTATCTATCGGAGTTATTCCTCCTACGATAGATTCGGTTCATATATGTGACCTTACAAGGTCCAGAATCATCGATGCCAAGGTGGTACATTTTATAAATGTAAATGACGGTATCGTGCCATCTTCGAAAGCATTGGGCTCTATACTTTCCGATAAAGATAAGGATAAGGTGGAGAAGATACTTGAAGACCTGGGAATAGGAAAGAAGCTTGCTTCTTCAGGGGTTCGCCAGAGTATAGATGAACTCTTTATGATATATCAGATTCTTTCAAAGCCTACTCAGAAGCTTACGATAAGTTATTGTCTTGCGGATTTGGAAGGAACCGAAACAGAACCTTCATTTCTTGTGGGAAGAATAGGAAGGCTTTTTCCTGATGTGGATGTGGCTTTTCGAGAGGCTGCACCATTTGAAGGAACCTTGCAAAGTGACAAGAAGTATTACATCAGATGGCTCCGCAACATGCTTGAGGAGATACATGTCGTTAAGGCAGATGAAAATCCTTCTGAGGCATTTGATTCGAACATGGAAAATGTCATCCGATATCTTCAGTATGGAGAGTATACCGAGTTGAGTGAGAAGACGGATATAACCCCGGCACTTGATTTCTCCAATAAGCCGGATGATATTCCGGATGAGGTTATGCGTGGGCTGGAACTTAAACTCTCTGTTTCAAAACTGGAAAGCTATGCTTCATGTCCGTATTCTTATTTCTTAAAATACATCTTGGGTCTGAAAGATCGTCCCGAGAAGAAGATGGAGTATTATGATGTTGGAAATATCCTTCACAGATCTCTTGAACTGACCATGTTGGAAGTCAGAGATGAACATAGGAATGACTGGAAGAATATAACCGACGAAAAGCTGATAGAGTTGATGGATGATTCTCTGAAAAAAGCATGGGAAGAGTATGATGCGCTTCAGAAAGATGATGTTCCGACTGACGGAAAGACGGATTACGTCTATAGAAATATGAAAATGCTGTCAGAGAGGACCATACTTACGCTTAAGTCGCACATCAATTCGGGAGAGATGCTTCCTCAGAGAATGGAGCAGGGATTCTCGGCAGAGTTCACGGCGAACCGTCCGGACGGAACAGAAGTTCCTGTTACCATTCAGGGTAAGATTGACCGTATAGATACATTTGAAGAAGATGACAGACTCTATGTCAGAGTAATCGATTATAAGACCGGAAACCATGATTTTAAACCGGTAGATATAAAAGAAGGATTGGATATCCAGCTTTCGGTTTACACAAAGATCATAACCGAGATACTTCAGGAAAAATATAGTGATAAGAAGGTTATTCCGGCAGGAATGTACTTTTATCATGTAAGTAATCCGGTTATAAAACCGGTGGATAAAAAGACGCTGGATAAGTGTGATGGAGATTATCTCAGGGCAAGTGTTATGCTGCTCGAAAAGGAACTTCGGCTGCGTGGTCTTTCAAACTGTGATCCGGTGGTTTCATCGGAAGAAGAACTGTATTCACACAGATATCTGAATCTTCACGACAGAAGACTCGTCAGCCCGGACACCGGAATGATGCTTTCATCAAGTATAGTTATCCCGGTTGGAGAAAAGGAAGGAAATATAACAAGTACTTCTGTTGTGGCTGAAACGGCGGATTTTAACGGAATATGTGAATTCAGTATTGATAAGATGAAGGAGTCTGCAGACAGAGTTCTCGCAGGATGTATTGAGAAGGCTCCTTCAAAGACTGCAGGTGCCATGGATGGAAGCTGCAGATACTGCGATTATAAAACGGTATGCCGTTTCAATAAGACTTCAGGAGAAGAGAGGATAATCTCGAAACCTGAAGGAACGGTGTCAGATCAGATAAAGAATCTGAGCAGCATGGCTTCATCGGATTCTATAATCAGAGACTCAAGGTTTCGGAGGTAGTTGGTTTGCCGGATTGGAATAAATCACAACAGAAAGTCTTGGATAGTTTGGAGGATGAGTGTAATGTCCTCGTTTCGGCAGCGGCCGGTTCCGGAAAGACCGCTGTTCTTGTTGAGCGTATAATTCGTACGGTCCATCAGGGACTTGCGGATATAGATGAAATCCTTGTATGTACATTTACAAGGGCTGCAGCTGCGCAGATGAAGACCAAGATCATAAAACAGTTTGAGAAACTGGCATCTCTGGATGAAGATTCCGATAATAGATTTGCCCGACAGCTTACACTTGCACAGTCTGCGGACATAATGACTATCGACAGTTTCTGCAACAAGGTAGTAAGAGAAAACTTCAGTATAGCCGGAATGGATCCGGCATTTGAAATATATGATTCGGATGAGGTCGCGCTTCTTAAGGAGGATATACTGGATGAAGTGCTGGATCATCATTACAGAGACGATGAGGCGTTCTGCAGACTGGCAGGATTCATGATGAACAGAAGTATTGATGAC
>JAFZXD010000297.1 GCA_017616955.1 Eubacterium sp.
AAGATGTAATGTGACAAATGCATCTGATGAGGAGACATTTCTCAAAAATGTAGTCACAAATCCGAAGTTCCTTTACAGTGCGATTTACAGCTACAATCAGAGCAGAGTTATAGAAGATTTTGAGAACTGGGGAGTGAAGCTTAAGATTGAAAGAGGAAATCGTGTTTTTCCTCAGTCTGATCATTCCTCGGATGTTATAAAAGCTCTTTCCAATAAAATGAATAAATGCGGCGTTAAGATAATGTTTAATGCCGAAGTGAAGAATCTCATCATAGATGAAGGCGATGAATATATCGGTGAAGAAGAGGAACCTGTTCAGACTGTTGTCGGCGTTGAATACGTACATAACGGAAGAAGCAAGATAGAGAAAATGTATGCCGATGTTGTTGTTATCACAACAGGTGGCTATTCATATCAGGCTACTGGCTCTACCGGCAAGGGGTATGAACTTCTGCGTAAGAGAGGAGTTACTATAAGTCCTGTAAGATGTGCACTAGTTCCGATTGAGACCAGGGAGTCATTTGTTAAAGAACTGATGGGGCTTTCTTTGAAAAATGTATCTCTCAGGGTTGTTGCATCAAAGGATACGTTTAAAACGCTGAAAAAGAATAAAATTCTTTATGAAGAGCTCGGAGAAATGCTTTTTACTCATTTTGGTATTAGTGGACCGCTTTGTCTTTCTGCTTCGTCATATATCAGTGCATTTTTTGATAGAGAAAGTAAAAAGTGTATGGATAAATTCCCTGAAGAATGTGGGTATATGACAAATGATGATATGTCAGGTATAGCTCTGGAGATAGACCTCAAACCGGGTCTTTCGGAAGAAGAACTGGACAAGAGATTGATAAGGGATTTCGAGGAGTTCCATAATCGTGATTTTCAGAACAGTCTTGGAAAACTCCTTCCGCGACTTCTTATTCCTGTAGTAATTGAGAGAAGCGGTATCAGTCCAAGTAAGAAAGTGAACAGTATAACATACGATGAAAGAAGAATGCTTCTCAGGGTGTTAAAACATTTTACTCTGAATGTTAAAAGACTGAGACAATTTGATGAAGCTATCATAACAGGTGGTGGAGTATCGGTAAAAGAGATAAATCCTCACAATATGGAACTTAAGAAGATTCGTAATCTTCGTGTGGCCGGAGAAGTGATAGATTGTGATGCACTGACAGGTGGTTTTAACCTTCAGATTGCATGGAGTACTGCCTTTATGGCGGCACAATAAAGAACCATATTTGGATTGGTAAATTAATAAATAAAATGCTAACGTTTGTTCACGAAAGTTCTATAAAATGCACTTCAAAAACTGAATGAATTATGTTATAATTTTGACTTGTCATATTTTAGGTAATCGGAGGTAATTGCTGTGAATATTGCAATTGACGGACCGGCAGGAGCCGGAAAAAGTACTATAGCAAGACTTGCCGCTAACAGGTTGGGTTTTGTGTATGTTGATACGGGAGCTATGTACAGGGCTATAGCTTTATATCTTTTGGATGCGAAAACAGATATAGAAGATGAACAGGCTCTGAAGAATGCGCTTTCTAACATCCACATAAATATAGTTTACGAGTCAAATGTTCAGCATGTTTTTCTTGATCTGCAGGATGTTTCGACAGAGATTAGAAGTGAGAAGGTTGGTAATATGGCTTCAAAGTCATCGGCTCTCGCACCTGTTAGGGAGAAGCTTCTCGATCTTCAGAGAGATATAGCAGCCAAGAATGATGTTATAATGGATGGTCGTGATATCGGAACGAATATTCTTCCGAATGCAGAACTTAAGATATATCTTACTGCATCGGTTGATGTACGTGCAAAGAGAAGATATGATGAACTGATCCTTCACGGTGAGAAACCTGATCTTGAAGATATAAAGAAGGGGATAGAGACGAGAGACTATCAGGATATGAATCGTGATATAGCTCCGCTTAAGCAGGCTGATGATGCGGTTCTTATTGATAGTTCTGATATGACTATAACGGAAGTAGTAGATACTATCGTCAAACTTGCTGAAGAAAAAAAGTAATAACGATATTAAGGTGAATAGATGGAAGTTATACTTGCTAAAAAAGCAGGATTCTGTTTCGGAGTTCAGAAGGCAGTAGATAAAGCTTTTGATGAAGCTAAAAACTGTGCCAAGAGTGGGCAAAAGGTTTATACATTCGGACCTATCATTCACAATGAAGAAGTAACGAAGAAACTTGAAGAATCCGGTGTTGGTATAATTGAAGAATTAAGCGAACTCGAGTCTATACCAAAGGGTTCAAAGATTATTATTAGGTCACATGGAGTCGGTAAGGATATCTATGATGCTATCAAGGATGCCGGAATGGAAGTGGTTGATGCCACATGTCCTTTCGTTATGAACATCCATAAGATAGTCAAAGAAAAATCCGAAGCCGGAGATGAGATATTGATCATCGGAAATCCCGGTCATGCCGAGGTTGAGGGTACCATAGGATGGTCGGTAACTAAGCCTTATGTGATAAATGATATCGACGATATCGATGCTCTTCCCGATATGAGCGGAAAAAACATGACTGTAGTTGCGCAGACTACAT
>JAFZXD010000298.1 GCA_017616955.1 Eubacterium sp.
TCTCAGCCCTTCTTCTCTGCGTGAAAAAAATGAAAATCTGCCTTTACACACTATCTGTTTTGATGTATTATATACCCTGGCTTTTACGTAGGGCTCGAAAAGATGAGCCTAGAAAAATTAAATATAACAATAGCGGTGCGTGGCTCAGCTTGGTAGAGCACTGTGTTAGGGACGCAGGGGTCGCAGGTTCAAATCCTGTCGCACCGATACAAACAGAACGCCTTTAGGGGCGTTTTTTTCTTGACAAAAAATAAGAAATACGAGATGCTTTTTAAAATCTGTTTATGGAGGGAAGAATGAGACCTAAGTTGCATTTTACACCACCTAAGGGGTGGATGAATGATCCAAATGGTTTGGTATATTATAATGGCCGATATCATCTGTTCTATCAGCATAATCCGTATTCGTGTGAATGGGATTCTATGCATTGGGGACATGCGGTTTCCGACGACCTGGTTCATTGGGAACATCTTCCTATTGCTCTTGTTCCGGACGAGGAAGGAGACATTTTCTCCGGCAGCTGCATAGTTGATAAGAATAATGTTAGTGGGTTTGGAACGGAGGATTCACCGGCTCTTCTTGCATTTTACACATCTCATCATCCGATGACTATGAGAGAAGAGCAGTGTCTCGCAATAAGTAATGACGGAGTACATTTTACAAAGTATGATTTGAATCCGATAATTCCGGGAGCAGAACATACACCGGCACGTGATCCTTTTGTTTTTGAAAATGTAGTCCTGGGCGGTTACTCTATGTGCATTACAACTGAAGATTCTATAAGATTTTATCATTCCGAGGATCTGATCCACTGGGAAGAATCTGGACAGTTTACACTTCCGGATAATGCATTTCAGGGAATGATAGAATGTCCGGTGCTGTTTGAAAGTGAAGGACATTTTGTATTAATGATGAGTATGGATATTCCCAAAACAGAATTCAAAAAGTTTCCTGAAGGTGTCGAACCGCATAACAGGCTGATGCAATACCTTGTAGGTGAGTTTGATGGGAAGACATTTGTCATAAGCGAGGAACCGGAACATCCTCTGCTTGTAGATGAAGGAACCGATTTTTACGCAGGAACAATCTTTAATAATGTTGAAGATACTATACTCATGGCGTGGCTCGGAAATTCCGAGAAAATCATGAGTATTCCGACAGAAAAAGAAGGATTCAAAGGAGTACTGAGTTTTCCGAGAAAACTATCGGTAGTTAAGACTGAAGACGGATACAGATTAAAACATGAATTTTACCCCGATCTGAGTTATGAAACTTTGGATGGAAAAAGCCTAGAAGACAGTTTTGTTTTAGAAAAAATATCCACTGATGGCTTAAAAGCGGCGACATATGCAATAAATTAGACTGGAAAAGCCAATAATATGGAATTCTTTACTTGATAAATGTTGATTTTCTTGTCATAATATCGTAAAGGGTAACTGAATGTTTTTTAGTTGTTTTTGTGGGGGAAAGCTATGAAAAAAACCTATTTGGCAGTGTTACTTATCTTTCTTCTGCTTATGGTCTGTTCGTGCGCGAAAAAGGAAGAACAGAAATCTGAAGAGCAGGAACAGCAAATACCCGAATTTACTCCACTCAACGAGGTGGTAGAAGGTCAAAAAGATATTTACCTTATCACAAAAGTGTTGGATAGCAACTACTGGGACGTTGTTGTAAAGGGCGCAAAGGAAGCAGGAGAAGAGTTTGGATGTAACGTCTATTTTAGCGGTACATATAATGAGATGGATTGGAGCAGTCAGGAGATGCTTCTTGATAAATGTGTCAGTCGCGGAGCTGATGCAATAATTCTTGCGCCTGACGATTCGATTGAGCTCGCGCCGAAGATAGAAGATATACATTCACAAAATATTCCTATAATACTTATAGATACAGCGGCCAATACAGATGGTTATGACATCTGCTATATGACCGATAATCTTCTTGCGGGCAATAAAGCCGCAGAGGAGATGCTTAACCAGTTTCATTCATTAGGTTTCTCTGAAAGTGAAGAGATAACTATCGGCATTTTGGTAGGTTCAAGTACGTCTCAGACTATAAATGAAAGACTTGCCGGTTTTTATCAGTACTGGATTCAAAATGCTCCGGAAACCTGGAGTATCATATCTGATATACAAAATAGTAATGGTGACAATCAGCTCGGTGGAGAGCTTATTGCTTCACTATTAGATGACTATCCCAATCTAAGAGGACTATTCGCTACCAATAATGGACCAACTAAGGCGATTGCGAAGGTAGTGACAGATCAGAAACGACAGGACGTTGTTTTGGTCGGGTTTGACTATTCTGACGAAATAAAGAATCTTATTGAATCCCCTGATTATCGTGCATCAACAATCTTACAGCGACAGTATTTTATGAGTTATAATGGGGTTCAATCCGCTCTTGAATTAATTAAGGGATTTGAGATGGATGTCAAATTCGAGGATACAGGTGTAGTAACTGTAAATCATTCTAATTTATTAGATCCGGATGTACAGTCTGTGATAGAGAATAATTAAGCCTATGGATAATAAAAATGAACTTAAATATTTAAAAGGCGGACGATCTTTTTATGTTACTCTGATTGTATGCTTGATAGTTTTTTTGGGAGCAATCACAATTCTGATCTCAGCATTCAATCTTCTTATAAAGCAACATGATGAAAAATTGTCAGGAGAAATATGTACCCTGGTTTCTGAAAAGATGAGTAATTCGTTGTTATTCATGACGAATTCGGCCCAGGAAGTTTCTGCTGTCCTTTCGGTCCAGAATTTTGAATCTCCGGAGGAAATATATGATGTATTAAAATCATATGAAGGTGCAAAATTCGTCAGTATCGGTTTTATCGATGAAAATGATAAACTTTATCTTTCTGAAACTGAGGCTCATGAGTTTGAGAAATGGAATCTGCTTGATACTGCCAAGTTAGCAGATCCGGTTTCGATTTCTGCACCATATCGTTCGACTACTATCGGACAGCCTGTGATAACTCTTTTTACGAAATATAAATACGGTGATTCACATCATGGATATATTTTTATGACATACCTATTCAGTTCGCTTCAGGAAGTGGCTGTCACCGAGTCGCTGACAAATGATATCGAAATCTGGCTTATGGATGCAAAGTCAGCCAACATAATCCAGTGTGTAGGAAACGATAAACATGCTTCCGGAAGCTGGGCAAATGCGTATCTTGCGATGCAGAATATTAATCCTGATTACAAAGCTGATTATGATCTATGGTATTACAAGATGGTTATGGGAGTAGCCAATGCAGCAGTAAGTTACAAGATAGAGGATAAGTATTATTCTCAGTTTTGTTCTTCGATAGAATATATGCCGGGCTGGTATGTTGTGGTTCGTATTCCAAGTGATGCTCTTTCGACAACGATGAATGTATTCCGTAACTACGTTATCATATTCATCATCGTGTTGCTGAATATAGTATTCATTCTTGTCTCCATTATGTACATTTCCTGGAAACGTGAGAATCGAATGCTTGGTCAGCTGTCTATCAACGATCCGCTTACCGGAGTACTGAACCGTCGTGCGTTTGAACTGGCAGCGGAGAAGATGCTTTCGGATTCAAAAGAAGCCGCAATCATGTTCTTTGATATAGATTACTTTAAGCAGGTAAATGATTCCTTTGGACACTATGCCGGAGATAAACTTCTTGTGGCATTCTCAAATGCTCTTAAGAAGAATTTCTCAGAATATGGAATTGTATCGCGATACGGTGGTGACGAGTTTGTAGTACTGGCACATATGGGATCTAAAGACCAGATAACGGATAGGCTGAAACAGGCAACAGAAGATGTGCATGCTATAAAGCTTAGCGATGATAATGGAGAAGAGACAGATACCAAAGACTTCCTGATAAGTTTCAGTGCGGGCGTTGCAAGTTATCCACAGGATGCAACTTCGCTTGCGGGACTTCAGAAATGTGCTGATACCGCATTGTATACGGTGAAAGAAAGAGGCCGTAATGCGTATCTGTGGTACAACTCATCATTTGAAAATTAGAAAGTATTCTCAAGTGATTATAAATTGGGGGTTGATTTTAATTTCTTTTGTGTTATCATGTAATCCATCATTATTATGAATATAGAATTGTAAACCGTTGACGAGAAGAGTAGGTCATGGGAACGGTAACAGAGAGGAGTACATTTGCTGAGAGTATTCTGATCGGGATGTGACTGAAAACTAACTCTGAGGGATCTTGAGTAGGATGTATAATGACGACACTCGTTGGAAGTACATGTCGAAACAGATACGGTGATTCCGTTATCATCACAATGAGAGGCATATTTCAAAAAACACGAAGACAGTGTTATACGGGGAATATGCAATAAGGGTGGAACCGCGTAATTTAACTTCCCTTGTACCATATATTTGGTGCAAGGGCTTTTTATTTTCTTATTAAACAATGCTTAATTAAGAGGAGGAATAAAACATGAGTGACAAGGACGAGAAGAGAGAATATTTTCTCAGCGTGTACAGACATTCTCTGGCACATGTCATGGCTAAGGCTGTAATGGAGATCTTTGGAAAGGAAAATGTACAGATAGCAATCGGACCACAGATCGATGATGGTTTCTATTATGATTTCATGCTTCCAAGAACTGTTACAACAGATGATTATAAGACTATAGAAGATAAGATGCGTGAGATTCTCAAGCGTCGTGAAGATTGGACATGCAAAGAGGTTTCAGCACAGGAAGCTCTTGAGATATTCAAAGGTCAGAAATATAAGGAAGAGCTTATCAACGATCTTCCTGAGGGTGAGAAGATTACAATATACTATACAGGTGATGATTTTGTTGATCTCTGTCGTGGACCTCACATCAGTAACTCACAGGAACTTATGAATACTGCATTCAAGGTTAAGTCAGCATCAGGTTCATACTGGAGAGGAAGCGAGAAGAACGATCAGCTTCAGCGTATATACATGTATGCATTTCCTTCAAAGCAGGAGCTCAAGGAGCACCTTGACTTCGTAAAGGAAGCTATGGAGCGTGATCATAAGAAGATCGGACCTGAGCAGGAGCTCTTCATGTTCGATGAGAGTGCACCCGGTATGCCATACTGGCTCCCTCGTGGATTCAAGATGTACAATGCTATACTTAAGTTCTGGAGAGATCTCCATGACGAGCATGGTTATCAGGAGATACTTGCACCTGTTATCAACCACAAGAGACTTTGGGAGACATCAGGTCACTGGGGACATTACAAGGAGAATATGTTCCTTGTTACAACTGCAAATGTAGATGAAGAGACAGATAAGGAAGTTATCGATACAGATATTCAGTATGCTATCAAGCCTATGAACTGTCCTAATGCGATAAATGTATACAAGAACGGACTTCACAGCTACAAAGAACTTCCTATCAGATATAGTGAGACACAGGTTATCCATCGTAGAGAGAAGAGTGGTGAGTTAAATGGACTCTTCCGTGTACAGATGTTCCATCAGGATGATGATCATACATTCCTTACAGAGGATATGATCGAGGATGAAATCGGTGATATCATGGATATCGCAAAGTTCATCTATGAGACATTTGGTCTTACATATGAGGCTGAGCTTTCAACAAGACCTGATGATTTCATGGGAGCACCTGAACTCTGGGATGCAGCAGAAGCTTCTCTTAAGAGAATCCTGGACAAGAAGTATGGTGAAGGTGGATATGAGATCAACGAAGGTGACGGAGCATTCTATGGTCCTAAGATCGACCTTAAAATGAAAGACTGCATCGGTCGTGAATGGCAGATGGGTACAATCCAGCTGGACTTCCAGCTTCCGCTTAACTTCGACCTTAGATATGTGGATGCAGATGGTTCACAGAAGAGACCTGTTATGATTCATAGAGCTATCTTCGGTTCATTTGAGAGATTTATCGGAATACTTATCGAGAATTTCAAGGGTGTATTCCCATTCTGGATGTCACCATATCAGGTAGGTATCGTACCTATCAGACCTGAGCATAATGAATATGCTAAGAAGGTTGAGAAGGCACTTCGCGCTGCCGGAATCAGAGTAGAAGCAGATTATTCTGATGAGAATATGAAGAACAAAATAAAAGGATTCAAGAAGTTCAAGGAACCATACATTCTCATACTTGGAGATAAAGAGGCTGATGAGAATACAGTTTCCGTAAATGTACGTGGAAATAAGCAGATGAACGGACTTGCTCTTGATAAATTTGTAGAGCTTTGTGTAAAGCAGAATAGAGAGCATTCTTTGGAACTGATCGACTCAGTTGAGGAATAGGAATTTAATGTATTGAGCCATGTGAGACGGATATATTCGTTTCCGTGGCTCAACAGTTTTAGGACTTGCTTTTTAATGTGTTTTATCATATCATAATGACGTATATGTACTACTAAAATGTTGATTGGTATATGATTTCTGAAAGGTTAATAGAAATTTTTAAGATATAGGGGAAATAACGTGGACGAAGAAAAAATCAGATTAATGACAAGGATCACCATATACGAACAAAAACAGGATATGAATGATCTAATTCTCAGTAGGTATTATAAGGAAGATTACGTTAAGTTTGGCTGCCTTAAAACACTTGTAGTAACAACTATCTGTTACTGGATGTGTATCGCTGCCTACATTCTTCTCAGATTCGATCAGTTTTTGGAAGAACTTAATAGCATGGACTATTTTAAGGTTATCGGAGGACTGATGACCGGATATATAATAGTCATGGTCGTATTCTATATATATGCTTTTATAGTATATAATTACAAATACTCCAAGGCAAAACCTAGACTTATAGCTTATAACAAAATGCTTAAAAAGCTGATAAGGCTTTATGAAGCTGAAGAAGCACATGAGGATGTGCTTAAGGGCAGAGTAAAGGTTTATTCTGAGATAGGTGGAGACGATAACGACGTACGGAGGATGAATTAATGTCTGGATTATTAGAATTAAAGAATACTATAAGAGGGTTCTGCAGAAAGCAGGATGAGATTGTAACTCCTGCACTCAGATTTGTATGGTCACTGATCATATTTATGTCTTTACAGAAACTTTTTAATTACTCATCTCTTGGAGCAAAATCAGAAGTTACTATTCTGTTAGCTGTATTATCAGCACTTCTTCCGGACGGATTTATGTTCTTTATGGCAGGTGCTCTGATAGCACTTCATTGTTTCAGTATATCACCTATTGTGGGCGGAGTATTTGTTCTTCTTTTCATAGTTATGTACTGTACATATGTAAGATTCTTTCCGAATTATGCATATGCTTTACTTCTCGTACCTGTTTTCTATGTTTTGAAGATTCCGTTTGCTGCACCTATAATTATTGCTATTATTGTAGGAATTGGTGGAGCTGTTCCATCAGTATTTGGAGTGATCCTTTATTATTTCTCAGAGTCTGCAGCTACTATCAAGCATCTTCTTGCTACAGAAAATATTGATAAAGAGATAGATGCAATGAAGCAGATCTCAGAAGTATTCTTAAATAATAAGGAAATGTACACTGTCTGTGTGATATTTGCTATGACAGTTATTGTAACATCGCTTCTTGCTAAACTTACATTTAACTATGGCGTATATATTGCTATCGCTGCAGGAACTATCGTGAATATAATCGGTTCAATAGTAGCGGGAGCTATCACAGGAAAAGACGTTGATATGGGTCTTGTTCTTGTAGGAAGTATTGTAGGTGCTCTTATAGCTCTTGTAGTAAGATTCGGACAAGGTATACTCGACTACAAGCATGTGGAAAGAGTTCAGTTTGAAGATGATGATTACTACTACTACGTGAAAGCAGTTCCTAAGATTGATTCTGAAAAGAAAGAATATAAGAAAAGATCTGTTAAGAAGCAGTCTGAAGAAATGCAGGATTTAGACGAGATGGACAAGATGTTTGAGATGCCTGAAATGAGACAGACTCCATCACCTGTCCAGAATTTTAATGAGATGCCGGGATCACTTGATATACCACCTGTAAATGAGCCAAAGAAGTCTGGGCTTCATCTTTCGGGCGATTCAAACTCTAGCAGAGGTATTCAGATGCCACCCGGATATAACGGCATGAATGATTTTCAGTAAAAACTCGTAGACTGCATCAGGTAAGACAGGAGATATATGGAAGCTTTATGGACGATCATCCATTCATATCTGGGAGATATCTATTTCCCGGATATAAAATGGACAGATGTTATAGACATTCTGATAATTGCATATGTACTATATCGCGTCCTTTTATGGATTAAGACGAGCCGGGCATGGACCCTTCTGAGGGGTATTCTTGTTGTGGCTCTTTTTCTGCTTATTGCGGTTATTTTCAGATTCAACACTATCGTATGGATAGCGAAGAATCTCATAAAGGTATTCCTTCTCACCACGATCATTCTGTTCCAGCCGGAACTGAGACGAGCGCTGGATGAGCTGGGACGAAAGAGGATATTTACAAAACTCCTCAACTTTGATATTCCAAAGGTTCTGGAAGAAAACAGTCTGAATGATAAGTCGATATACGAACTTGTTAAGACTGCTATGAAGCTTTCCAAGGATAAGACAGGAGCACTTATTGTAATAGAGCATGAGACTCCTCTGGGTGAATATATAAATACCGGAATAAGTCTCGATGCGACACTTACACATCAGCTTCTTATTAATATATTTGAGAAGAATACACCACTCCATGACGGAGCTGTGATTGTAAAGAATAACAGAGTAGTTGCTGCTACGTGTTATCTTCCGCTTACAGAGAGAAGAGATATAGCAAAGTCTCTCGGAACAAGACACAGAGCCGGACTTGGAATAAGTGAAGTATCTGATAGTATGACCATTATCATTTCGGAGGAAACAGGTGGTATCTCTGTTGCAATGGGAGGTACTCTGTATCAGGATCTTGATGAAGACGGTCTCAGAAAGCAGTTATCGAAACTTCAGGTGGTAAAAGATGACAAAACTTCCAGAGTGAAGATCTTTGTGAAGGGAGGTCATTGGAATGAATAAGAAAAATAAGTTATTCGATCATATAGCGCTGAAGATACTCGCTTTATTGATATCATTTGTTTTATGGATAGTAGTTACCAATATCGCAGATCCGACCACAACAAAGAATATCCAGGATATTCCGGTTGAAATGCTTAATGCAGACACGATAGCCGGAGACAATAAGGTCTTTGATATAACCGGTGGTAAAACTGTAAGTATCTGGGTAAAGGGACCAAGATCTGTTGTTGAAGATATGAGTGAATCAAGTTTTGTGGCTACAGCAGATCTGTCTCAGCTTTCTGTTGCAAATTCCACAACCATAAATGTTCAGCCAAGTTCTTCAGTAAAACCTGCAGATGCTAAGAAGATAAGTATCATTAAGATAAATAACTATGTGACTCTTTCGATTGATGAGGCAGTAGAGAAGACTATTCCGGTTGTTGTAAAGACAGATGGAAAGGCTCTCTCAGGTCGTGCTATCGGAAAAGCAACAGCAACTCCGGACGCTATTACCGTAACCGGACCGGCAACTGTTCTTGCAAATGTTGTCGAAGCTCGTGCATTTGTAGATGTAAACGGCATAGGCACGGATATGGATTTAAGTGTTGATGTAGGTCTTGTTGACGGATACGGAGCTGCAGTTGAAACAGATAACATAGATATGTCTGTATCTGAGGTAAGAGTCAGTATTCCGGTTTATAATACAAAGACTATTCCTGTAAATGTAGCAACCAAAGGAGATCCTGCAGACGGATATAAGATAAGAAAGATACAGTACAATCCTTCGGATATTCTCATATGCGGAGAACAGGAAGATCTTAAAGAAATCAGTTCGATAGAAATCGACGATATTTATGTTACATCAGCGACTGAAAATATCGATAAGAGTGTTAATGTTAACGATTATCTTCCTGAAGGAATATACGTTGTAGACGAAGCACAGAATGTGATAGCCTTAAGCGTAAAGATTGAGAAGATGGTTGAAAAACCGATTCCTATCGAAAAAGAAAGTATCGATATACAAAACAAAAATCCTGATTATAAGTATGAAATAAAGTCTCAAGATCTTATTGAGATAAAACTATTCGGATTCCAGGAGCATATAGCTGATATAACGCTCGAGCAGCTTGATCCTAGTATCAATGTTGCAGATCTGGAACCGGGTGAATATGAGCTTACAATAGCATTCAAAGATTCTGAAACATTCGTAGTTAAAGGCACTTACAGTGTTACTGTGGAGGTGAAGGAGAAAGATGAATGATGAGATCAAAAAACTTCAGGAAGCAATAGACGAATCTGAGTATATAGTTTTCTTTGGCGGAGCCGGTGTTTCTACAGAAAGTGGTATTCCGGATTTCAGAAGCCAGGACGGATTATATAATCAAAAGTATAAGTATCCGCCTGAAGAGATAGTAAGTCACAGTTTCTTCGTAAGAAACACAGAGCAGTTTTATGATTTTTATAAAGATAAGATGCTCGCACCGGATGCAAAGCCGAATGCGGCTCATTATAAGCTTGCTGAACTTGAGAAGGCAGGTAAGCTTAAGGCTGTCATAACTCAGAATATAGACGGTCTTCATCAGGCTGCCGGAAGTAAAGAAGTTCTTGAACTTCATGGTTCAGTGCTTAGAAATTACTGTACGAAATGCGGAAAAGAATTCAGCAGTACAGAAGATGATGTTAATGCCGGTATTAAGTATATACTTGCATCGGACGGGATTCCCAAATGTGATAATGTTGTGAACGGTAAAGTTTGCGGTGGTGTTGTCAGACCGGATGTAGTACTATATGAAGAAGGTCTGGACAATAACGTGATTACCAGGGCTATAAGTCACATCTCTCGTGCCGATATGCTGATAATCGGAGGTACATCTCTGGTGGTTTACCCTGCAGCAGGATTTATTAGTTATTTCAAGGGTAAGCATCTGGCGGTTTTGAATATGGCATCAACCAGCCGTGATTCGGAAGCCGACATAGTTATCAGAGAGAAGATAGGAAAAGTATTTTCGCAGATAAATGTTTAAAATGTCATTTGACGCGAAAAATCATTTAAGAGGAACTAATTCCCGCGAGAGGGAATATAGATAAAAAATAAAATGGAGGACATTTAAATGTTTGATTTTGAAGAGATTGTAAAAGTTGATCCTGAGGTTGCAGCTGCTATGACTGACGAAATTAATCGTCAGAATCGTAATCTTGAGCTGATAGCTTCTGAAAATATAGCTTCTAAAGCTGTTATGGCAGCTATGGGAAGCCCACTCACAAATAAATACGCTGAGGGTTATCCGGGAAAGAGATACTATGGTGGATGTGAGTATGTTGACGTAGTTGAAGATCTTGCAAGAGAAAGAGCTAAAGAGCTTTTCGGAGCTGAGTATGCAAATGTACAGCCTCACTCTGGTGCTCAGGCTAACATGGCAGTATTTTTCGCTACAATGGAGCCGGGAGATACATTTATGGGTATGAACCTTGATCACGGCGGACACCTTACACATGGTTCACCTGTTAACATGTCAGGTAAATACTTCAATGCAGTTCCTTACGGTGTAAATGACGAGGGACGTATTGATTATGATAATGTACTTGCTATAGCTAAGGAAGCTCGTCCAAAGCTTATCGTTGCCGGTGCATCAGCATATGCAAGAGAGATAGATTTCAAGAAGATGCGTGAGATAGCTGATGAAGTAGGAGCTATTCTTATGGTAGATATGGCACATATCGCAGGTCTTGTTGCTGCAGGCTATCACATGAGCCCTATACCTTATGCAGATATTACAACAACTACAACACATAAGACACTTCGCGGACCAAGA
>JAFZXD010000299.1 GCA_017616955.1 Eubacterium sp.
AGTTGCCGTAAGACACACTCCGTTTACAGCTACGCTGTCACCTATTCGAACATCATCCATGATCTTTTCAGCAGAGATAGCAATCGTCGCATATTCAGACGACTTCTGAATACTTTTGACAGTACCTATCTCTTCTATGATTCCCGTAAACATAATCATTCCTCCGAGAAACTAATATATCAAAAACATTTATGATTCGTATGCATGCACATCTCTTACATATCTCATGTAAAGATCTCCATCAATCTGTTCTGTATCGACAAGCTTAAATAAAGCAGCATCGCCAGGTTCATCAACACCAGGTCCGAGAACCGGAGTACCTGCTTCTTCACCACCAAACACCTTCGGTGCAAGGAAACATCTGATTTCATCTACATAACCATATTCAAACATGCTCCAGGCAAGACGTCCGCCGCCTTCCAGAAGAACAGAATCAATCTTCATCTTTCCAAGCTGGATCATAAGCTTGTTAAGATCAATAACTCCATTCTCATCCCCCGGAATAAGAAGTGTGCCAATACCAAGACTCTTTAACTCTCTAATCTTCTGCCTGTTCTTCTTTTCATGTTCGCACAAAGAAGCGACATATGTCTTAACTTCTCCGGCAGTTTTCACTATCTGTGAATCCATAGGAATATTCAACTGACTGTCGCAAATGATTCGTATCGGATTCCTTCCGTCATCCATATGACAGACAAGACTTGGATCATCCTTTAAAACAGTTCCTATTCCAACCATAATGGCAGAAAACTCATTTCTAAACTTCTGAACCAGTTCGCGTGATGAATCATTTGAAATCCATCTACTCTTTGAAGTACAGGTACAAGTCTTTCCATCAAGAGTCATCGCATACTTATATATAACGTATGGAGTATTCTGAGTTATATAATGGAAAAACACCGGATTAAGATTGTCACACTCATCTTTCATACAATGAGTAACAACCTCTATCCCAGCCATTCTAAGCTCCCATACACCTGAACCTGCAACCAATGGATTAGGATCATCCGACCCAATATAAACCCTCTTAATTCCTGACTCAAGAATCGCTTCAGTACAAGGAGGCTGCTTACCTGTATGTGAACAAGGTTCAAGAGTCACATACATTTCTGCATCCTTGACATCATTTCCCTTCTCTTCCGCATCCTTCAAAGCCTCACGTTCAGCATGCAGATCACCATACTTAGTATGGTATCCTTCACCTATTATTTCATTGTCCTTTACAATAACGGCACCAACAAGCGGATTAGGATTAACAGCACCTATTCCTTTCTTAGCAAGTTCAATTGCACGTTCCATATACTTCTTTTCGTATGACATAGTAGTATCTCCTATATAAAACTTAGTATAGACATTCCAAATTACATATTCTATACCGATGAACTTCCCATAATAAATACCTGTAACAAACACTATCAACTCATACACCCCTCGAAGGGACGCTCTCGCTCCCGTTCGGGTCACCCCTAGGCTCACTAAGCTCTCACTTCGTGCTATAGCACTCGTGAATCGCTAAGTGAACAGGCCCGAAAGGGCCCCGAGCGGGTGTATGAGTCTAAGCAAAATTACTCGCCTAAACACTCATATGAAGAGCATTTTTATATCTGCATCATTATACGAAGCATGAAGTATGCATATTAGACCATAAGGGTCGCGGTGCTTAGCGATTCACGAGCACACAGTGCGACGTGAGAGCTTAGCAAGCGAAGCGTCCGTTCGGGAGATCCCGTCATGAGCGCAAGCGATGTCGAATATGCATACTGTCATGCGAGTATGACTGCAGTAAAAAATGCTCTGAATAAATTCAGAGCATTTTAAGAAATCATCTTCATCTCTTCCATCCAGACTCTACTGTCGGCTTCTGAATCATACAGAATCAATCCGTTATACACGGACTCGCGGGCTAAACCGCCGGTCGGGAATCACACCCTGCCCTGAGAATTATAATTATATATTCAATTTATTCAGACTTTCCGATTGAAAGGAATCCGCCCTCGTTAGCACGAAGCATTGCAGCAAGACCGATATTTCTTCTGCTGCCGTCCTCAGATACATAGATTTCACCTGACTCAACAAGTGACTTAGCAATCTGAGTAACCTCATCCTTAAATGTAAGCATCTGTCTTCTATCTTTAGAACTAAGCTTAAATACATACTGGTTCTTAGAACTGATAAGCAGAATACTGAATGAATGAACATTGTCTTTCTGCTCTTTCATACCTGAACCTATCATTCTGGAATTAGCGATAATAACTTCTGCATTATCATCTGGAAGATATTCGGAAAGTATAAGTTTATAAATCTTCAGATAATCTTCTTCTGTTTCTACCTTGATAGGAAGTTCAGCAACAGCGAACTCGATAACCGAGTCAGCAAGCTTGATAGTACCACCATCATCATCTATCTGAGCAACACTGGATCTCGGAACAACCAGTCTGAAGAACTTATTCTCGATAACCTTCTGATCCTTATTAGGTTCTACGATGATCAGATCAGGGAATGACTTCTCAAGCTTATTCATAGAGATAATAGCCTGATCATCACCACCCTCAGCAAGAGACATAAGTACGTGATACAGCTCTGTAATCTGAGGTGTACGATACTTAACAAGTTCTGTTACCTTATCTACTGCAGGAACATAAGCCATAGCTGCATTCTTAAGGTAAAGGTTAACCTGTTCTTCCTGAGTTATACCCTTCTCAGCTTTATACTGAATAACCTTGTACAGGTTTTCTTTATCGAAATCTTCGTAATTGCTATCAAAAGCTTTTTCAAAATATTTAAGAGACTTCTTCTCACCATTGAAATCAGCCAGTGATTCCTGTCTCTCGTAGATCTTACCAAGCTCATAAGCAGCCTGTGTACTTCCAAGTCCGAGAGCTTCAAGGAATGACTTCTCTATCTCATAATCATTTGCGATATAGAACACCTGGCTCTGCTTCATCAAAGCAACCTTAAGAGCTGTAGCTCCGGAACCGGCCTTAACCGCTCTTTCCCACTTGTTGATAGCAGCCTGGAGATTCTCTCCATGAAGTTCTTTAATATCATTGATATATGCTTCAGCTTCTGAGATACCATTATCAAGTGCATGCTTGAAATACTTAAGTGCCTTCTCACCGTCACGTCCTGTAGAAAGAAGTCCGTAATAGTAGAAACGACCAAGGTAGAAAGGAACTCTCTTATGACCAAGTCTGTCGGCATCTTCATACCACTTAAGAGCCTTGGTATAATCTTTTCTTTCCTGATCGAATATATTACCGATAAGGAATGCAAGATCCGGATCCTTAGTAGCCTCAAAAAGCTGTTTAGCATAACTGATCGTTTTCTCAATATCACGATAAGGTGAATCCTTATCGAAGTAAAGATCTATAAGAAGGTAGCTGGCCTTGATCGATCCAAGCTTAAGAGCCTGCTTGGCATTCGACATGGCACCTTCATAGTCTTCAAGATAATAGCAATATACAGCCTCGCTGTAGTACTGATTATCTTTTCTATTCAAACTCTGATCACTTACACGTGTAGGATTTACGAATGCAAATGAGTTAGCTGTCTCGAAGATGATCTCGTTGTACTGCTCTATGATTTCCATCGTAGCACATACGAATCTGAGACAAGCAAGACGTCTTCCCTGATAGAAAGCAAAGGAAACGATACCTTTGTTCATCTCTTTATGATAGAAAGTAGTTACTATACCATCTGCATACTCAGTAATGTATGACTTAAGTTCAAGATTCTCTTCATCGAACGCATCATTACAATATCTAAGGTAATTCTCAAGAGTTTTCTTTGACTCACGTGGAATACTATCATAACTTACATACATCTCGAAGTCTTTATATGTAAGGTTTGGTGCATAGTACTCTTCGTCAGTCTCTTCATTGATAGTCTTTACCC
>JAFZXD010000300.1 GCA_017616955.1 Eubacterium sp.
ACAGAAGCTATAATGGATGAAATAAAAAAGATAACTGAAGAAGCTCAAACAACTGATAATGCTAATACAGATTCTAAATAGAATCTTGTAAAACTAAATATATCTTAAACCTTGCGAAAACGACACCGGAGGATAAAATCCTTCAGGTGTCGTTTTCCCTTATACACATTATGAAATTATACGTTACTATTCACATTGGAATAGAAACTGTTTCAATACTAAACAAGCTGTGTTCCACAATTAGAACAGAACTTAGCACCATTTGTAGGTGTTCCGCAATTAGGACAGAACTTAGGACCTTCTCCGGCTGCTGCAGGCTGTCCCTGTGGAGGAACCTGCCCCTGCTGCTGGTTAGCCATAGGCTGTCCCATGCCCATTCCCATGTTGCCCATCATCTGGTTTGCCATCTGAGCACCCATCATCATCTCTGCCATGTTACCCATAGTAGAGTTGCCGGCGCCAACTTTGCCATCTGATATAGCATCAACCATTGAAAGCTGTGAATACTTTCCAACATCACCAACCATTGACTGAGCTGCGTTCTTATTGATCGCATTCTGAACTTCCTCAGGATAGTTGAAGTTATTTATACTGAATCCTGTTACAGAGATACCATCCTTGCTTGTCTCCATATCCAGATCTTCCTGGATACCCTTTGAGATATCAAATGCACTGGCCTGAAGGTTGAACATATCCTTACCTTCTTTTGATATCCACTTCATAAGAAGCTGATCCAGAATGGTAATAATACGAAGCTTAACATCGTCAACCATATATGACTGCTTTACTCCGGCAACCTTATCAATAAGTGTTGTATAATCTGTAACCTTTATATTAGCTGTTCCGTTTGCTCTTACAGGCATTCCTCCCGGAAGTCCAGGAGCCTGAAGCATTATTGGTCCCTTTGTTCCCCACTTGATTGTGAATTCCTTGGTATTAACGAAGAGAACTTCTGCTCTCATTCCTGAATTAAAACCAAACTTAAATCCCTTCAATGTCGAAAGGAACGGAATTATCTTAGACTCTATATCATAATCTCCCTCATCAGTGAAGACACCTTCAATCTTTCCCTGATACATAAAGATTGCATCCTGTCCCGGTCTGATGATAAGACGTGAACCCTTCTTAATCTCCTTGTTGGTCCACTTCCAGAAGATCATATTCTCATCAAATTCTTCCCACTCAACTACATTTGCAAATTGATTTCCTATAATACCCATACTTACCTCCATTAAAATGTTTGTCGTAACACGTAAATCAGTACACTACACAACATTCATAGTATACCAAAAATGTCATCATGTCAAAAGTATTTCACCCCGAAACATCGAATGAATCTCTGCTAAAAAAGATCTATCGGTCCATCGTTACTGTACTTATTTTCCAGCTCTTCGAGATCCGAAAGGTCTCTCTTCTGCTGAGCTCCGTCGAGCTCTGCCATAGCATTTGCCCTATCCATCATATAGTCGGCTTTTTCGTTCATTCTGTTAAACATTTCATCCGAATCCGATGCTCCGCTTTTTGTAGCAATCTTATTCATAGTGTTCATTGCTTCCGCTGCACTGAGTTTTGATTTTATCTCAGAAAGCTTTCCTTCAAGAGTGGATGCATCAGAGCTTAACTTCTCATGCATAGCTCGAAGATTATCCATATCCTGCTTGGCTCTGATATAGTTTTCATTAAGTCTCTGACCTTCAGCTTCGATTCCTGCAAGCTTATTCTCATATATCCTTGCAGAACTCATATCACCATTTTCCTGAGCCTTGGAAATGTATCTCTTCATCTTCTCAGCTTCCGACTGATTATCGAAGTACGCTCTTTCAGCTCTGTTATACTCAGCCTGAAGAGCTGCTGATTCAGCTTTAACCTGTCCCAGATCTGAATTCAGCTGAGCCAGATACTTCTCTATAGCCTTCTCGGGATTTTTCTCATCTCGATGGATTATAGCATTTACATTAGATGCCATGATATCCTTGAAACGTTTAAGTATTCCCACTACATATCTCCTTTCATCCCCATATCCTTCTAAGTATATCGAAGGTTTAACTCCTACTCCATATATAACAATATGCCTGCGTTCTGGCAGCAAATCTTTCGTTCTTCAGGAGTTCACGAACTTCCTCTCTAGTATACCATGCGGCATCTATCTCTTCAAACGAAGAATCGCTCATCTGTATCTCTCCATCACAGCATCCAACCACGCAGACGTTCATCTCGTTTGAAAATCCGACGGCACTGTAACTCAGCCCTATAATATCATCTATTCTGATAAGATTAAGTCCTGTTTCTTCTCGCAGTTCTCTGGCTGCCGCCTCTTCCGGTGTCTCACCCGGATCTATAAGTCCTGCAGGGAAGTTATAAACGCTTCTGCCTGCAGCCATTCTGAATTCCTTATTGAGAAGTATCTTGCTACCGTCCATACTTGTCATAATAAGTACTACAGCATCAGGTTTATTTCCACTCAGTTCTTCCAGAGATCTGATGTCCGGATTTCTACTTATGATCTCATATATCTTTTCCTGGCCATCTTCAGTTCTGTAATTTATATCATATCTGGTAATAAACTTACCGGATTCTCTCTTCTTTATCCCTTCATACTTCATATCTATCTACGACTTATCCAGGCTTTTTCTGATTGCCTCCATCTCATCATCCATCTGTGCCAAAGAATCGGCACACTTCTTAAGACGAGCAACAACCTCTTCCGGATTCTTTATCTCCTTCTTATATTTCAGCTTATGATCTACCGATGCCCAGAAATCCATCGCGATCGTTCTAAACTGAACCTCTACCTTCATATACTCT
>JAFZXD010000301.1 GCA_017616955.1 Eubacterium sp.
ATATCCTCCATTCGAATTCAGATTAAATATTGGGGAAAAAGAAATAGCCCCCTACTATCCCGCAATATATACAAGGGGTGACTATTTGTCAACATTATCATTCCCCAATATTTCCTTTTGCTTTTTCTTACTTAAACTCCCAAGAACTATCTGATATGCTTTATCAAGCAAATCTTTTAATATATCATCCAAACATATAGCCGCAAACATTATTGAATAAACTTTAAACGACTATCACCTAACTGCCTTAAGTGTATGAGTCACTCCCCAACTATCCACCTCTTCAACCTGTGTAAATCCTGCTGAAAGAAGCGCTTCTTTTTCATGTTCGACTGTCAATGGAGTATCATAATGATAGAATATATCATCTGATACATTCTGCTCTTTTCTTATCCTAAACAACTCCTGTTGAAAATCATTCTCTTGTTCATCTGACTCTGAGAAATAATCTGTAAGAATAAAATATCCTCCGGGTTTAAGAGCATTTCTAAGTTTCGTATAAAGCGATATCTTTTCTTCTTTGGTAAAATGATGCAGAGATTCAACAGATACAGCCGCATCAAACAACTCTTCTCTAAAGGGGACATCAAAATATGATCCACAAATAGTAATAATGTTTTTATCCGGAAACTTCTCCTTAAGCGATTCCAGCATAACTTCAGTCAGGTCAATCCCGGTGACATCGGCCTGCGGATTTACAGAAAAATATTCTTCAAGTTCAAGGCCTGTTCCACAACCAAGGTCCAATACTTTAGCATTCTTCTCCGTAGGCAAAAGCGATGCTGTGAATTTATAAAACGACGTCGCACCTTCAATAGTGCTTTTCATATGTTCATCATATCCATCAACACGAGCAGTAAAAAAACCATCCATCTTTTCTAGCATTTATATTAATCTCCTAGTTATATTTATCTGCAACATAATATGAATTAACTAAGTTTAACTACATTGAAAATAATTATAACATAAAACAAAGCCCTTGAACGAACTAAAAAGAGCCCGCCGTGGGTAGACGAGCTCTTTTCTCCATGGTTGCCTTGCAACCATGCATTCCTTGCCACTGTTCTAATATATCATATCAATCAACGTTAATCAGTTTTTTACCCATGATACTGTTCACTTCATTTGTAGAGATAAGCCAATGAACTACTACACGATCATCGCCGTAATATAACTCATAAGCTACCCAGGCACATTCTGTCGGTTCTCCGTCTACATTTGAAGTTCCACCATACTCTATACGGTCCGGCTCACCCAGTCCGAAATTATCTTTAACAAACTTCTTTACAGTCTCTTCTCCCTGAGGAAGATACTCCTGAGCCTCTTCCCATGTATAATCTTCGCAGCTTGCAAAAACATCCATCCCATATCTGTTAATTATAAATCTACCATCTGATTTCTTCGGGATTGTTATCTGGTAAGTTTTAGCATTGGGCGCATCAGATTCACTCCAGCTTATTTCATATCCATCCAAGCTCTCATCATATCCTTCAGTCTCAGACCAATCCATCTCATCGGCATAAAAGCTCCAGGAATCATTCACCTCTTCACCATAGATTTTCTGTATCAGGTCTTTTGTATCCTGCTTTAGAGTTTTTTCATCTTTAGCAGATACCTCAACGGTTTTTACTTCATTCTCTTCACTAGTCTGTTCAGTATCAGCCTGCTCAGTATTTTCCTCCATTGTATATAAATATTTAGCCTCATGATCAATATACTGAAGAAGCTGTTCATCTGTCATCTCCCCTTCCGGAAGATGAATCATATTATCCTCTTCAACATATGCAAGCATATCTGGCTTAAGCTCACTAAGCTTCTCGAGGAATAACATATTCTCCTTCGGGAATACACCATCCTTATAATAAGATTTTTGAAGCTCGGCCAGTCTTTCCTTTTCTGACCCGGTTAAGCTTCTGGTCATGGACTCATCAACTGCATTATAGATATCATTTCCCAGCTCCTCAGCGTATTCCTGTTTTTCTTCCTGAGGCATATCATTTACACGGTTCTTATAGCTTATATATGCTGCGCTGGCACTTCCTCCACCTATAGCCAGCACACCTATAACACATAATGCTGTCAGTGCTGTTGAATATCTAAATCTGGTATCTTTAGATCTCTTTCCACTCTTCACATCCTGAATAAGACTTTCTCTCATCTCATCAGATATCTCTATATTACTAATAAGATTTTTATCTATATTATGTTCTCTCATAAACTAATTCTCCTTCTACACTTGTAAGCATTCTTAGTTCTTTTCTGGCTCTTTCTAGTCTCTTCTTTACAGCAGACTCGGAAATATTCAGAATTTGAGATATTTCCTTTATATTGTAGCCTTCAATGTAGTAAAGGATAACTACTGACTTTAGTTTATACTTCAGATTCCATATCTGACTCAAAAGTTCGATTGAAGATGTATCCATCCCGTCTGTAACACTTATGCTTTCCTCCACCTCATCAAGAGGGACTGCTGCATGTCTTTTGTGAAATCTCAGGAATTCCCTACACTTATTCTGAGATACTTTTATCAACCAGGCTTTTTTATGCTCCTCAGACTTAAAATCAGGTGCTTTCGTCATATACTTTATAAATGTCTCCTGCAATACATCCTTAATATCATTTTCATCTTTAAGGATCAGAAAACAGATTTTATACAAAGTGTCACTATATTTATTTATAGTCTGTTCTAAGTCTGCATCTGTGACTTTTCTGTTCATATTAGTCTCCTTCACTTTTTTAGGTGCGTCGTTCTTCGCCCCTTCACCTTATATATGACTGAGCATCGTAAATGGTGACAAAAATAAAGTCAATCTTCTAATTTTATAATATATATTATTTTTCAAATTAATCAAAGAATGCTTTTCTTTTTGCCCAATATAAGTTATTATGGTGTGTATCGTTTTTATAACCTATAAAAATAATATATTTTTAAAGAAAAGAGGTCAGTAAACATGGATAAAGTTGTTTTAGCCTATTCAGGCGGACTTGATACAACTGCGGTAATTCCGTGGTTAAAAGAAACATATGGTTATGAGGTTATCTGCTGCTGTATAGACTGTGGTCAGGGTGAAGAGCTTGATGGTCTTGAAGAGCGTGCACGTCTCTCAGGAGCTGCTAAGCTTTATATTGAAGACGTTGTTGATGATCTCTGTGAGAATTATATCATGCCATGTGTTCAGGCCGGTGCTGTATATGAGCATAAGTATCTCATGGGTACTGCTATGGCAAGACCTACTATCGCTGCTAAACTTGTTGAGATTGCTCGTAAGGAAGATGCAGTCGCTATATGTCACGGTGCTACCGGTAAGGGAAATGATCAGATAAGATTCGAGCTTGGTATCAAGGCTCTTGCTCCTGATATTAAGGTTATTGCTCCATGGAGAGATGACAGATGGCAGATGGATTCACGTCAGGCCGAAATAGATTATTGCAAGGCTCATGGTATTGATCTTCCTTTTGGAACAGATCAGTCATACAGCCGTGACAGAAATATATGGCATATCAGCCACGAAGGACTTGAACTTGAAGATCCTGCACAGGCTCCTAATTACGATCATATGCTTGTTCTTGGAGTAACTCCTGAAAAAGCACCTGATGAAGATGTTGAACTTACAATATCATTTGAAAAAGGTATGCCTGTATCTCTTAACGGTAAGAAAATGAAGGTTTCTGATATCATCCGCGAACTTAATACAATCGGTGGAAAGTACGGTGTCGGAATCGTTGATATCGTTGAGAACAGAGTTGTTGGTATGAAGAGCCGTGGAGTATATGAGACTCCTGGTGGAACAATTCTTATGGAAGCTCATCAGCAGCTTGAAGAGCTTGTTCTTGACCGTGACACTATCGCGCTTAAGAAGGATCTCGGAAGCAAACTTGCAAGCATAGTATATGAAGGAAAATGGTTTACTCCTGTTCGCGAGGCTATCTCAGCTTTCGTTGATGTAACTCAGCAGTATGTAACAGGTGAAGTTAAACTTCGTCTTTACAAAGGTAATATCATCAAAGCAGGTACAACTTCCCCATATTCACTTTACAGCGAATCACTTGCATCATTTACAACAGGTGACATGTATGATCATCATGATGCAGAAGGCTTCATCACACTTTGGGGACTTCCACTTAAGGTTCGTGCAATGAAGATGAATGAACTTAAGAAAGAGAACAAGAAGTAATTAGACAAAAACATGCCCACTGACAAAATAGCCAGTGGGCATAATTTTTATATTTTATCACAGATCACGGATCATTTTTGCATCGTAGGTAACTGAATCCAGTTTTTCTACTTCAATTCGGTATAATGCATTTGCAGCTATATGCTCAGCTGCCTGTTCTATATCTCTTATACCTGATGTATTCTTAAATATATCCATTACCGCATCTAATGCTTCCTCTGTTATTACGATTTCCTCACTTCTCAATCCAATTCTCTTTAATACCTTTGGCATGGCAAAGCGTGTAAATATCACTCGTTTCTCCTCCGGTGTGTAATCCGGAAGTTCTATAACTGCAAATCTTGACATAAGCGGTGCACTTATATCAGCTTTGTTATTTGCTGTTGCTATCGGATAAACCCCCGTAGTCGGTATATTACATTCAACGTAGTTGTCTGTAAATCCGAGGTTATCAAGCAGTGTCAGAAGAACATCCGCAGGATTCCCATTTCCTTTACCTGATGAAGCTTTATCCAACTCGTTTATGATAAATACAAGATTTGAGCTTTCAGCATTTGCAAATGCTTCCATGATAAGTCCCGGTTTTGCATTTGCATATATACGTGAACTACCCGTCAGCTGCTCCGGATCATTTATTGAACTCATCTCAAGGGTTGTCCATGACATTTTCAGAATTCTTGCTACTGCATATGCAATCTGTGACTTACCGGTTCCTGCAGGACCAATCAGGAGTATTCCGTATGCCGGTAATGTATGGGTACGATTTATCTGGATTATAGTTTCGATTATTCGCTGCTTTACGCTTTCCAGTCCATATAGTTCTTCATCGAGGATTCTTCTTGCCTCCACCGGATCTATAGGTTGAAAATCTGTATTTTTCCACTGAATACTGAGCATGATTGAAAGTGCTCTCTGTGCATGTCTTCTCTCTTCCGGCGTTACTTCCGAAGACTTCGCAACGGCAAGATTACGTCTTGCCCAGAGTCTTATATTATCCGGAAGGGTACTTCCAGCACACATAAGATAATCGGTTATGCTCTGAATACTTGTAAGTCTCATATCATCTGCATCATCTATCTCATCCGGATCGACTGTCTCTTCAGATGGTGCATCACTTTGGAGAAGTCGGTCAATCATAAACTGGAGAAATCCATTTTCACCGGATAGCTTTGAACCTCTTACTGCCACTCCGGTTTCAAGAATCTTATATACTGAATAACCTCTTTCGGTAGTCTGACCTGAGAGACGTACCATTATGTGATTCTCACCGAGCCATTTTAGAAGATTCTCAAATCTCGCATCGATTTCAAGGATGTTGTGTGATGACTTCTCATCTGTGTCATATATAAAGGCCGATCCTACAGTCGGAGCCTCAAACATACCATTTGAATGATGAACAAGCTTTGAATCGGAATCTTCAAGAATCATTATCGGATGCTGAGTACTGGTCGTTCTCTCACTTGAATAAACCAGCTTATAGCTTCTCTCCGCCTTTACAGCTTCTTCCTTCTTTTCATTAAAATCAAATACAGGCATGTAAATAATCTCCTCTCAAGGTGGTCTGTTTCTAACCAAAATATCTGTATTAGTCTACCATACTCTAAACCATTTGTTAAGTCTACTGTTATGTAAGCCAAGATGAAAAATCCTCTAACACATTTTTCAAAAAACCAACAAAACACTAGCGTTTTATAGGGTTTTATATAGTTTTATTATTTCGTCCTGTTCCGTCTTATTCCATCATTTGTACACTAAAAAATGCATCGGTTTTCGTAAGTTTTTCGTAAGGGAGTTAGAGAGTCTTAATACGATTATCCTGTAAGTTAATGGTGACATCCACCATTACCACAGCCATGTTCACCATGACCTTCATGCTCATGATGATCACAAGTAGCTTCTCCAATTTCAGCAAGAGTACCTGAAATATAAGACTTAATCACTTCATCAGCATCCCCGGAAGCACCGGCATACACCTTAATACCAGATTCGGCCATAGCCATGATTGCTCCACCGCCTATTCCACCACATATCATAACTTCAACACCACGTTCTCTAAGGAATCCTGCAAGTGCACCATAGTTAAAGGCTTCCTGATTATCTAATATAAATTGTTCTCTGTCGCTATCCTGTAATGGGATAAGTTTTATACTATTCATAGCTATATACCTTTAAGATATAATAATTTTCCTGTTACTGCTCTAATATATCATAACGATGTAACAAAATACAGACTAAGCATAGTAAAAGAGCTCGTCGGGGTAGACACGCTCTTTGCTCCATGGTTGCTTTGCAACCATGCAATCCTTTCTACGCAAGTCTTGATTCTGCTACGCAGAATGAGTCTGCACCTTGAGCATATCCTCGATTACTTAGTAATCGAGAACTGACTTGGAGAAGGTATTTTGTTGACTTATGGGGAGCCGGTCACGCATTGCGTATGATTGTCTCTACATGTCCCTAACTGGCATAAAATCCGACTTTTTCAAAAATCAAAATTTCATCTTTGGGCATAAAAGTGCATGTTTTTACGTTTCAAAAGGTACAGTAAATATTGGGCTCAAAATACTTTTTTGCTACTACTTTTAAGTAACATAATAGTAGTTTTTGAAAATATCACCATTCAATAATATCAAAGAATTCTTCTATATCGCTTCACTATTTGATTATATCTATTATTCTATTACTTCGTTCTTCTTTGCTTCTCTTTCCTTCTTAATATTCCTGCTATTCAAACAGATAGTAACTGTATCAGCATCCTTGTTTCACTCGGACCACCGATTACTTCGTAATCGGTAGCTTCGATGATTGGATATTACTACAAATATTAATCCTATATCGGAAATCTGTTGCGAATGGTACTAAAGCTGCTGCTAATGGAAAAACAACCATGAACTAATTCTCATAGCGGTCGTAAAAATCATTTATTATTTATTAGCTTTGGTAAGGTTTCTTCCGAGATAACGTAGTTCAGAATCTGCAAGCAATCTGTCCGATGTCGGCGTCCTCTTTAAAAACAGTTCGTTAGCGCAAATATCACCTATCAGTTTACCATTGAGGTATACAAGATATCCGCCCATCATTGATTTTATGATAATATCACCGGCTGCAGAAAAAGCTTCATGAACACATTCATTAAATTCATTCACCTTGCTTTTCCTCCATCAAAATTCCGTATTTCTCCTCTGTACCAATTGCTTATATTTCCATATCTTCCAGAATATCAACCGCGGATTCTACCATTCTCGGACAAATATCCTTAAAAATTCCATTCTCCCGGGCATAGAGCATCCCCGCTTCGGAGGATATGTCACAGCCAAGTATATCCTTGCAGATATATGAAGCATTCTTTTCTTTGAATCTTTCCATAAACTCAGCAGCCTTGGGGTAAGCCGTTGCTTTATAGTCGGGGCCGTCTCCGTATTTCAACCCGATCACCATGATTGCCCCGGATACAGCACCACACACTTCACCTTTTCTCACGCCCCCGCTAAAACATGCTGCCACTTTCATAGCCTGATCTACCGTCAGCCCATAATCATCCGCGTATGCTCCAAGAACTGCCTGCGAGCAATTGAATTTTTCATAAAATATCTTCATTGCTTTTTCTTTGTGTGTCATAGATCTTCCCTCCGCTTACTATAGTTTTTTCTGCATCCATAACAGATCATACCATCTGTCAAATTTCTTACCTATAGTCTTCATGTGAGCTGCTTTTGTATATCCCGATCGTATATGAAACTTATAGCTGTCATGTGTGAGATATTCATCCTCTTCATCACTATAGGCGGCTCCTGCAAGCAGGTTGACTATGCCCTGTTCTTTAAGCCTTTTTTCCAGCTCTTTGTACAGCAACGAACCGATACCCTGTCTGCGATAATCCTTATCAACATAGATAGATGTTGTTGCTGTCCAGTTATAAGCTTCTCTAGAACTATATGGTCCCGCATACGCATAGCCGACGATCCTGTCTTTTAATAAGCACACCATATATGGATATTTTTCTTTTGTTGTCTTGATTCTGTTTTCAAAATCTGCAACTGACGGAACTTCATATTCAAAAGAAACAGCGGTATTCAGAACATAATATGAATATATCTCCACCAGTTTTTTAGCTTCTTCGGGATCAGCGTCCCTTATAAACAGATCTCTTTCCATATTACCTCCAAAGACAATTAGTAATCACCCATATGGATATTCCTTGCTAAGATCTATCCTCATTGATACAATACCATTTTCCTCTGATAATTCTTCGTATCCTAAACGTTTATATAGGCTATATCCAATTCTCATAACTTCCGGTTTCGTTGTGAAAATCAATTCCTTAAACCCAAGTTCAAAAGCCTTATCCGTCATTGCTTTGAGCATTATCCTTGCATATCCTTTTCCTCTGTATTCCGGTCTGATAAACAGACGCTTTCCTTCACAGATTTCGTCGCTTATTTTCTTTATGGCAACACAGGCAATGGGTTTATCTTCTTCATATCCTACTATTATCGCTCCACCTGAATAATACCCAGGCAGATCATTCAATTCCTTATCAAAGGAAACAAAACAGCTTTCTGCCCCTTTGATATGCGAATACTCAACAAAAAGCTCTTTCACAATATCAGGATTAGTACACTTTTTCGTTTCAAAAAGCATAATATTCTCCTCCATATCCCTGACATCTCCTATAAGAATTTTTCAACTTCCTTAGCCTTAAGAACCTTTCCGGCTGAAACAACTTTTCCGTCGATCATAAGAGCCGGCATACTCATCACTCCGAAACCCATGATCTTTTCCATATCCGTGATATACTCTATCTCCGCATCGATCCCTTTTTTCGCTACTGCTTCTTTTGCAGATGCAAGGAGAGCCTCACAGCTTTTGCATCCTCCGCCTAATACCTTGATATTCATGACCATAT
>JAFZXD010000302.1 GCA_017616955.1 Eubacterium sp.
AGTATATGCAAAATCCAAGCAATTATTCAAAACTGTCTTATAATGACATATAAATGCATTAACCGTGTTTTCTTAAAACGTCCAACCGTTAAATGTGAACTTTTTACCACACGTATCCGCACTGGTCTTTAATAGTCATTCGGAAACATTCACCTGCAATAGTTTTCTTAATTCCGGTTACTATTCCTGCTCCTGCTTCCTGTCCTTCAAGATCCTGATCTTTGATTTCTTCTACTGCGTCGTTTACTTCGTAATCTTTCATTTTTTGTTCTCCTTTTGTCTTTTTTGATTTTGTGTTTTTATTATTTGTTTTGCTCGGCCTTGCAGATATTAGTATACGCAAAAAAAGGGCAAAAAAATAAAAATATCCTCTAATGCATAAATCACGCATTAGAAGATATTTTTATATTAAACTTTATACTCAATAAACCCATAATCGTTCAGCATTTTAAAATACTGAATAAGTCGTGGATACAGAGGATCGGCTTTTTCGGCGAAATGCTGTGTAACCTTCTGTCCTATCTCATATATGGAATCATTTCCATCTATAAGAGGAAAGATAAAGCTTCCGAACTCCTCAAGGTGTATCTGCGATACTTTAGGTTTTTTGAGAAGAAGTTGAGCGAGCTTATTAAACAACCCTTTATTCTCTACAAATATTGTTACATTTCCATCCTCGTCAGCTTCCCACTTATGCTTGTCGGATCTGACGGGAATGAAATCAAGATAATTGTCTGATTTTTCTTTTTTATCTTTTGACATTATTCTTCAGAACTTTCTTTTTTCTTTGAGCTTGTTTTCTTGTTCTTTGCAAAAACAAATACACAAGCGATCATCACTACAAGGAGGATGATTCCACCAACAGTTCCAAGATTAAGACTTCCTGAGAGGTCAAGCTTAGAGTCGATACCTGCAACAGCAAGGATAGCAAGGATGATACCTACAAGTCCTTCACCTGCAATCATACCTGAGCAGAAGAGGATTCCTGAACCGGCATCCTTATTCTTGCTTTCAGACTTCTTGTCAACAAACCATCTGATGATACCACCGATCATGATTGTTGTACTAAGTTCAAGTGGAAGGTAAAGACCTATAGCAACAGGAAGTACCGGAATCTCAAGAATCTCAACTATGATAGCTGTGAATATTCCGATAAATACAAGTGCCCATGGAAGATTTCCATTCATAACACCTTCAACGATCATCTTCATAAGTGTAGCCTGAGGAGCTGCAAGTTCAGTTGTTCCGAATCCCCAAGCCTTATCCAGGAGAATAAGAACTCCACCGATTGTGAATGCTGAAACGATAGCTCCGATGATCTCACCGATCTGCTGCTTCTTAGGTGTTGCACCAAGAAGGAACCCTGTCTTAAGATCCTGTGAAGTATCTCCTGCCATACATGATACGATACAGATGATAGTACCGATAGAGATAGCTCCTACCATTCCGTGTGAACCTGTGTCACCTGACATCTTCAGAACGAGTGTAGCAAAAAGAAGTGTAGCGATAGCCATACCTGATACAGGGTTGTTACTGCTACCTACAAGTCCAACCATTCTTGAAGAAACTGCACCGAAGAAGAAACCAAATATTACTATAATGATAGCTCCGATAAGTGATACAGGAATCTGAGGAAGAAGCCATATAAGAAGGATGATAGCTGCTACTCCTGCAAGTACAACCTTCATATTCAGATCCTTCTCAGTACGCTTTGTACCGGCACCACCTGATTCCTTCATACCCTTCATAGCTCCAACAAATGTAGTTGCTATAAGTGGCATAGACTTGATAAGACTGATGATACCTCCGGCAGCAACCATTCCTGCACCGATGTATCTGATGTAGTAACTCCAGATTGCGCTGGCACCATTCTCAAGATAGATATTCATGATAGTGTCTGTACCCGGATAAAGTACAGTATTTGCTCCGAATGTTACGATAGCCGGGATAAATACAAACCATCCAAGAAGACCACCGGCAAGCATGTATGAAGCAATCTTAGGACCACAGATATATCCTACACCGATAAGTGCCGGATATACTTCTGCTGAAAGCTCTGTCTTAAGTGCTTTGATATTTGCAGTTACAACTCCCGGAATAATCTTGAATCCGTCAACAATAAACTTGAAGAGTGAAGCAAGACCCATACCTGCAAAAACAGCTTTTGCACTTGATCCGCCTTCTTCACCTGCAAGAAGAACCTCTGCACATGCAGTTCCCTCAGGATAAGGAAGTACGCCATGTTCCTTAACGATGAGGGCATTTCTGAGAGGAATCATAAAGAGAACTCCGAGAATACCACCGCATAAAGATATAAGTGTAATAGTTACAATACTAGGTGATTCAGTTACTCCTTCTTTCGCCCAAAGGAATATAGCAGGCATTGTGAAGATTGCACCTGCGGCAAGAGACTCACCTGCAGAACCTACTGTCTGAACCATGTTACTTTCAAGGATAGAATCCTTTCTCATTATCAATCTTATAACTCCCATCGAGATAACTGCTGCGGGAATAGATGCAGATACAGTCATTCCGACTCTGAGTCCCAGGTATGCATTTGCTGCACCGAATACTACTGCAAGAATGATGCCCATAAAGATTGATGTGAACGTGAATTCCGGTGTGATTTTTTCAGCCGGAATATAAGGTTTGAATTCCTTATTATTTTCGCCCATTTTTCTTTCACTCCTGTATGTTAAATTTTTTCGCCCTACGATTATAAACTTACTAAATCAAATAATCAATGTCAAATTTTTGTTATTTTACAAACGCGCTGCGCCATATGCAAAATCGACCAAAACATGAACTTTTTCTACCATAACAAGAGCTTTTTTCGGAAAATTACACCTCTTCTATTTCTTCATTTATAGTTTTAATATCTTTTTTCAGTTTATTATATTCCAACGTGATCATAATAATATGCGTCACCGTATAACCTATCAATGTTCCTATCAATGCCTGAGGATAACGCTGCAACTGCCAGAGGACCGTAGTTATAACAAGACATACCGACGTAGTAACAATATAATAAATAATGCTCTGAACTATAAAACCGATCCTTTCAACCTCATATATAAATGTCATCATCGCAAATGTAGCACCAATGATTCCGTAAAGAAGAATATTGAAATAAGCAGCAATGACCGTAGTTGGAAAAAGCGCACGAAATTCCGGTGAAAT
>JAFZXD010000303.1 GCA_017616955.1 Eubacterium sp.
ATATTATACTTTTATGAACTTGATACATAATATATCTACAATTATTTAAATGGAGATTATGCAAATGGAAAAAGATGGCAGAAGAGTGTCACCTCAACTGCCATCTATGACTACATATAGTATATATCTTAGTGATGGAACAGACGGATTCCTGTAAACGCCATAGCTATTCCATACTTGTTACATGTTTCGATAACATTATCATCTCTTACAGAACCACCCGGCTGAGCGATATACTCTACACCACTTCTGTGAGCTCTCTCAACATTATCACCAAATGGGAAGAATGCATCTGAACCAAGAGCAACACCTGTATTCTTAGCAAGCCAAGCTTTTCTCTCTTCTCTTGTGAATACTGCAGGCTTCTCTGTGAAGTACTTCTGCCACTCGCCCTCACCGATTACATCTTCATAGTCATCACTGATGTAGACATCGATTGTATTGTCTCTGTCAGCTCTTCTGATATCAGCCTTAAAAGGAAGGTTAAGAACCTGTGGAGACTGTCTCAGGAACCACTTATCAGCCTTCTCACCGGCAAGTCTTGTACAGTGAATACGTGACTGCTGTCCGGCACCGATTCCGATAGCTGCACCGTTCTTTACATAGCAAACTGAATTAGACTGTGTATACTTAAGAGTGATCATTGAGATAGCAAGATCGATCTTAGCTGACTCAGGAATCTCCTTAGCGTCTGTAACGACATTTGAGAAAAAATCATCATCGATTACGAGCTCATTTCTTCCCTGCTCAAATGTAACACCATACACATCCTTTGTCTCAAGTGGTGCAGGTACATAATCAGGATCGATCTGAATCACACAATAATTTCCGTTCTTTTTAGCCTTAAGAATCTCAAGAGCCTCATCTGTATATCCCGGAGCAACGATTCCGTCTGATACTTCTCTCTTAATAAGCTTAGCTGTATCAGCATCACATATATCTGAAAGAGAAATGAAATCTCCGAATGAAGACATTCTGTCAGCTCCTCTGGCACGAGCATAAGCTGATGCAAGAGCACTGAGTTCACCCATATCATCTACCCAGTATATCTTCTTCTCGATATCTGTAAGAGGAAGACCTACTGCAGCACCTGCAGGAGATACATGTTTGAAAGATGTAGCAGCAGGAAGACCTGTAGCCTTCTTGAGCTCCTTAACAAGCTGATAACCGTTAAATGCATCCAGAAGATTAATATATCCCGGCTTTCCGTTTACTACTGTAAATGGAAGGTCGCTTCCGTCCTTCATAAATACTTTAGAAGGCTTCTGGTTTGGGTTACATCCATACTTTAATTCTAATTCATTCATTCTTGATTTCTCTCCTTATCCTTATCATATATTAAGATTCTTACGAAGAATCACCTTAGCACTTTTCAGGTTCCGGATAGTCAACACCCTGTGTATCAACAGTTACAGTCTTCATAACCTGAGGCTCAACAGGCTTATCAGCCCATCCTGTTTTTGTAGTAGCGATTCTATCAACTACATCCTGTCCTTCGATAACCTTACCAAATGCAGCATACTCTCCATCAAGATGAGGAGAAGTCTCATGCATGATAAAGAACTGAGATCCTGCACTGTCAGGCATCATAGAACGTGCCATAGAAAGTACACCGGTTTCATGCTTCAGATCATTCTTAAATCCATTAGAAGCAAACTCACCCTTGATAGAATATCCCGGTCCACCGGTTCCTCTTCCATCAGGATCACCACCCTGAATCATAAATCCCGGAATAACACGGTGGAATATAACACCATCATAAAATCCCTTCTTAACAAGTGATATAAAGTTATTAACAGTATTCGGAGCAATCTCCGGATAAAGCTCAGCTTTAATCACTCCACCATCTTCCATCGTAATTGTAACTACTGGATTTGCCATCTCAACTTATCTCCTCTCAATTTCATTTTTTCAAATTATATATTTATACTTTATAACTCGCCAATCTACTCACCTAACACGCGAGCAAGTAAGCCTAAAGCGCTGAGCAAAAGTATGTATGTGAGACCATAAGGGTCGCGGTGCTTAGCGATTCACGAGTCGAAGACGACGTGAGAGCTTAGCATCTGCTAGGGGCCCCGCACCGTACGCGAGTAGAGTTGAGAAAGGCATATATACTGCCTCTCTACTTCACATACGTGTAAAACTCATTTCCATTTTCATTTACACTCATCTGGAACTGATATCTCAGCTCCTTTATTTCTTTATCCTCAATCGGATCATAGTATCTGATAAAATCATCGTTGTAACTTACAACAAGTACATAACGATTACCCTTCTTTGCCGCAAATGGCATTCCGTCACTCAGATATCCTATAGCCGTTTCCAGCTTAACTCCGGAGATATTCATTCCCTTTACATCATTGGAATACATAGCAAAGCTTCCTTCCCAGTCATTCTTTGCTCTTATCTCATCGTAGTCGCCCTGAATTCCGGCAGCCAGCATACACATATAGTTACATGCTGCAAATGTATCCGCTTCATTATCAACTGATTTGTACGGGAACTTTCCTGCAACTGTCAGGTATGGTCTCATCTGTTTTACCCTATAGAGTATGCTTCCATCCATCGCAGCTACATAGCCCTTATTCTCGTATACATTTCTTATAGCTTTTCCGATACTATACTCGTAACCGGTAAGTCCTGACGGTTCATATAAGTAGATTAGGTCATCATCTATCTCTGATTTAAGACTGATATCTATATCACTTGTCGCAGACGAAACCTTGGTAAATATTTCTTCATTTCCCTGACGGATATATATAGACGATGGGAACTTCAGATAGAGCTCCTGATTTCCCTTATCGTTCTTCGAAACCACTGTTTTCATGGTATCGCTGTTATCCTTAGGTTTATAAGAGATATAATCGCTCTTAGCTTCCTTTAATTCTCCGGATTCTTTATCCTTAGATACTCTCTTAAGATAGATGTTTTTCTCGTCAAATGTAATCTCAGATATAAGAACACCCTTCTTTTCATATGTCTTGAGGACACTTCCCTTTCTATCAACTATGTTAAGCTGATCATACAGGAATTTCGGTGTTCCATCTGCGTCTTTGCCGATGTTTGCATCTACAACTGTACCGTATATGATATTTTCTCCTACAAAATTGAGAAGACGAAGTTTGTGACCATCTCTCTTGATAACCGTTTCCTTACCTGATTCAAAATCATGAATCGTAAGTTCCGTTACTTGTGTCTGATCAATATTATTCGGATATGCTATAACCTTCATATCATCCGAAACCAGAATCTGACCTGCGGTAACATTCTCAACCATAGTCTCCGTCTGTCCGGAGAATACATCTATTCCATATATCCTATTACCTATCATACAGTAAAATGTTCTGTTAGGCTTATCATAATAGCACATCTTACCTACTGATAGCTTCATAGTCTCATAATACATATCAGAATCTATGAACAATACTTCCTTGAGCGTAGCTTCTTTAATATTATATTCATAAAGAACGATTCCGTTCGATCCTTCACGAGGTCCTTCATTTATTCTTCCATACACTACAAAATTCAGAATCTCATCATCCATATTCAGAAGAGTTATTCCATATCCCTCCTGCGGAGTTCTTTCATCCTCTGCTTCATCTGTAGATGTACCGTAAACACTTGAATAAATGTTGTCGGAGTTATTATATAACCATAAGCTGTTATCAGCAACAAATGCAATCTTATGCATTTTTTTATTTGTCAGATACTGTGGATTTCTGTCAGCAGACATTCCCAGACATACACTGTTGTAAACTGAACTTACAGAGTCTCCGGTAAAGTCCTGGCTAACATATCTTCTATAGTCATGGACCTTGATAGATGCAGAGCCGTTGTCGTATTCCATGTTGAAATACTCAGCTATCGCATAAGTTGTGCCGATACCGCCATCTACAGATATAGCTTTATATCTAAGCTCTATCAGCGCACTGTCTTCAGTAACTTCTCTGACTTTCGGAACCGGATCATTGAATCTCTCTATCCTGATCCCACTGAATGTTGCATCCTCAAAAGATGAATTCAGTGTTACATATCCGGGATTACCGTTCGATGTGACATCACTGGCCGTAGAAGCATTATATATAGAACTCGAAGCATCCGCACTACCGAATACTCTTCTTATATCAGCTTCTTTAAATCCAACCATAGCATCCGTACTTGATGCCGTTATCTTATCGCTTTCATCACCCTGTTTAGCCTTGTTCTTAAGATCAGCCACATCTCCCGATACGTTAAATGTAGTTACGGCATCGGTACTGCTGGCCTGCGTATTTGCAATTCTGTTTTCTTCATAAATAGCATTTGAAAAATCCTTGGCAAAACTAAGAAAATCCGGTAATTTGTTTTTTTCAAGTCTGACAACTCTTGAATAATAAGAGATAGTTTCTGAATCAGATATAACCTTTACAACAAGGCTGTATTCTGTTCCAAGAGTCAGATCCATTCTGAAAGCAGCTGAATAATGATTATAGTCACCATCCCTCTTTACAAATCTGAAATCTCCCTCTTCTATCAGATTATCTCCTCTGAAACTTCTGAGTTCATACTTGATATCCGCATCATTATCAACCAAGTCTGACAGCATGATATTTACAGTCTTCTCGGAATCGATCGGAACTATAGAGTCTCTGTAAAGACTTGTGTCTATCGTTCTCTTATAACCGAGCATACTGTTTATCTTCTCATTATCATAAACAAGATAAGCTTTTGCCATAGTAGGGTTATAACCCTCTACAGCTCGTTTATTCCTCTGACGATTCTGTATAAAATTAAATGATAGAGCCGCTCCTATAAATACTATTATAAATAGGAGCGACCCAAATATGGTACGTTTAAACATTAACCATTACCTGTCTAGCGCATTTTTCCGGATAACGCACCTGCCTTCCGTGGCTTAATCACCAAAGCTTATACCCAGTGTTTTCGCCTCCAGAACAAGCTGATCCTCCGGATCAACATACTTAAGCTTTCCTGCGGATTCTTCCATAGGAATAGCTGTTACCTCATTGTTCTTAAATATTACAAGCTTTCCGTAATCTTTGGCTTTGATCATCTCTGCAGCCTTTGCTCCGAAACGACTTGATATAACTCTGTCATATGCATCAGGATTTCCACCTCTCTGGGTATGACCCGGAAGTGCAACTCTGACATCTGCCGTATCCTTATATTTTTCTCTAAGAATATCAGCTATCTCATAAGCGATTGATGGATAAGGTCTCTCTGCTATCTTCTGCTTTCTTTCCTTCTTCGGAAGCTTAGCTAGTTCCTTTGATATGGCACCTTCAGCAACAACCATTATGATAAAGTTCTTGCCCATCTTTCTACGCTTTTCTATGGTCTTATATACCTTCTTCATATCATAAGGAATCTCCGGAAGAAGGATGACATCGGCACCGCCGGCTACACCTGCATAAAGTGTTATCCAGACAACCTTATGTCCCATAGTCTCTATAACGAATATACGGCTGTGTGATTCGGCAGTTGTATAAATGCAGTCGATAGCGTGAGTTGCAACATCAACAGCACTCTGAAATCCAAATGTCATATCAGTTCCGTATATATCATTGTCAATTGTTTTAGGAAGTCCTATAACATTAAGTCCTTCCTGTGAAAGTCTGTATGCGGTTTTCTGAGAACCGTTACCACCAAGTACTACCAGACAATCAAGATTCAGATCCTTGTATGTCTTCTTCATAGCAGGTACCTTCTCGATTCCATCCTCGGTAGGTGTATCCAGATATTTAAAAGGGACACGAGAAGTTCCCAGAATAGTACCACCTTTTCCAAGAATTCCCGAGAATTCCATCGGCTTCATCTTTTTGTAATTGCCGTAGATAAGTCCCTTATAACCATCAAGGAAACCATATATCTCTACATCTCCAAAGAGATTCTCCAGTCCCTTAACAACACCTCTCATAGTAGGATTAAGAGCCTGACAATCACCGCCACTGGTTAAAATTCCAATCTTCTTCATGTTTGTACCCCTCCTTTAATCTTTCTATAACTCGATTCGTCCATCAAGAGCTCTCATAAGTGTTACCTCATCGGTAACCTCAAGGTCTCCCCCCACAGGAACCCCGCTGGCTATCCTGGTAACCTTAACTCCCAATGGTTTTATTAGCTTAGAAATATACATAGCTGTGGCTTCACCCTCTATGCTGGAGTTTGTAGCTACTATTACTTCATCTACATCCTCTCTAAGTCTGAGCAGAAGCTCCTTAAGCTTTATCTCTTCGGGGCCTATGCCCTGACTGGGATTAATGACTCCATGA
>JAFZXD010000304.1 GCA_017616955.1 Eubacterium sp.
ATGAGGCATTCTTATATACCGATGAAGATAGGACACTCTACTTCGCATTCAGACCGGTTCAGGAAAAGGACGATAAAGGTAAAGTAATCAGAAAGTATGTATACGGTATCGGTACCGGAAATGCTGAGGCTGAGGCATTTACTCTTTGCAGAAGTTATTATGATGAAAGTCTTAGAGAAGACGTTCAAGAGCCTATTACCGATCCAAATTACGCTAAGATAGAACGCGTAAGCGATGTAGGTGAATATGAGGTATATAAGATAACCATAGGCAAGGATTATGATAACTACGGCCTTATGACCCGCTTAATTAAAAAGAATCTGAAATGGGATCAATTGGGAAATGGTGAATGGGGCTATACTGAAGAATATCAAAATGACGGAGAAGATGACTTCTATATAAATATGCAAGAAAAACCGTCCGGTCTTATGACTGCATGGCCTGATGGGGATTCATTCCCGCATGATATGGAAGCATATGAGAAGACTAAACATATAGATGTTGGTAATCATGCGAGAATTGCGGTTGGTTTCGTTACAGAAAATGAGAACGGATATCAGATGACTCCTGTTAATGAGCAGATTTCTCTTTTGAATGAAGATGGAAATCCGGTCGGTGAAGACTCTTCAATCACTAAAACTGGCGACGGAATCTACGAGCTGTATATACCTAAATGTGGTAACTACAAACTGGCATACAAAGAAACAGTTAATGGTGAGGCTCACATTTATTATGCAAATATTGTTTCAAAGCTTCCTGATATAGCTTTCTATTCGGACACTAATCCATCAGATCAGAACATGGTTAATAATGGAAGTGAAGAATATAGATACGACAACGGTGCGACTTATTATCTGTGCCATAACTTTGACGAGTGGCGACTGAATAATGAAATCGACAGTATAACTATTACGAGTCCGAGCTTCGGTGAGGAATTTAAGAAAAGTTATGACGCTGCTTATATAAAATCACATAAAGTCCTTGATGAAATAATAATAACCGATGATATGTCTGAAGCATATTTTGAAGTGACTATAAAGAAAAAGGATCAGGTATGGGATGATCAGCGGGACTTCCACTTTATGAAGACTGCCGAAGGATTCTCTGTAGGATGGCCGGGAGATAATGCTTCAGTCAGCACGGATCCGAAAGATTATCAGGGAAAGATACATGTAAATATGCGCTGCCATGAGTGGAGAACATTTGCAGTCATTACTTCTGATGATGACAATAAGAAGACTGTTACACCGATTCCTGCAACTCAGCAAAGTCTTGGTGATTTCAGTATTACTGATAGCGAGGGACAGGAAGTTGCTGATGAAGATGCATATATATCATTAGCATACCCTGAGGGAGATGCTCGTGACGGTTTATTTGAGGTATTCTTCAATAAACCGGGTCAGTACAGAATCTACTACGGTGATGAATTTGTAGTAGTTAATTGTGCAATAGAAAATGTTGCATTTGCAGAGAAACAGGGTACGTTCAGTTCTAAGAATTATGAAATAATGAGTGACGATCCGTTTGGTGCCGATGTAGGTTCGGTAGATGAGGCTGATTTCTATATAGCAACACTGGATGAATCTGATTCGGGTTATGATCGGTATGACAGTACAATCATTAAAGGTATAGAAATAAAGAATCCTATAGAGCAGGATGAAAACTTTAAGAAGAACTTTACATATGAAATAAGTGAAGACGGAACCGGTGCAAAGATTCATGTGGACAGAAATGTAAATCTGGATTTCATCGATTTCGAAGTAGTTTATGATGTAAAGAGCTTTGAAAAGGACGGCGATGGTTATTCTCAGCGTGGCAGCTGGGAGGGTCGTGATTATTTCAATATAAACATACCGGAAGATGAAAGAACGTTGATTGACATTTCCAAGGTGAAATGGAGTGTATATGACTTTGTTTATGACAACACTTCAAAGAGTGTCACACTTACAGGTCTGTCTGATGAATATAAGGATATTGTAGACATTAAATACACGGATAATTCCAAGAAGGATATAGGAAAATACACTGCCAAAGCAGAGATTAAGATCAAGGATGACTATAAGACAAAGTATAGGCTTCCGAGACCGATTCCTGAGAATATATCAAGTCTTGAGTGGCAGATTGTAATACCTGCAAATGTCAAGGCTATTATAGACAGTATCAATATCCTTCCTGCAAAAGATAAGGTAGTTATTGCTGACAAGGTTAAGATAGAATCTATCAGAAAAGCATATGATGCTCTTAAAGATTATGAGAAAAGTATAATAGAAGAAGCTACACTTAAAAAGCTGACAGAAGCTGAGAAGGCGATAAAGACTCTGGAGGAAAAACAGGCAGAAGCTGATAAGCCTGATAAGCCGAAAAAGACTGAAAAGAATCCGGCGAAGGTTGGAGCTACCATTACTGACAACAAGTCAAAAGTTCAGTATAAGGTAACTAAAGCCGGAGCAAAGAATAAGACGGGCGAAGTAAGCTTTAAGAAGCTAAAGAGTAAAACGCTTTCGAAGTTTACTATTCCAAAGACGATTTCTGTAGATGGAATCAAGTACACTGTAACTGCTATCGAAAATGGTGCATTTAAAGGACAGAAAAAGCTTAAGAGCATTTCTATTCCTGATTCCGTTACGAAGATCGGAGATAATGCATTTAACGGATGTATCAGTCTGCATAAGATTACTATTTCCAAGGGTGTTAAGAGAATCGGTGCTAAAGCATTTTACGGATGTAAGAAACTGAAAACCATCGTGGTTAAGCCTAAAACCATGACCAAAATCGGAAATAATGCATTTAAAGGTATTCATCCGAAAGCGGTCATCAAAGTACCTAAGGGCAAAAAAGCTTATTATGATAAAAAGTTTGCCAATAAAGGACTGGCTGCTACGGTAAAGATTAAGGAACCGTGATAGGATAGAAACATTAAAAAAATCAGATTGCTTATAAAGAGATATTTGGTTATAATACTTTCTAGTATTACGTTTGTTTGGAACGTTAAAAGTCAGAAGGGGATGGATTATGCCAAAACTATTTATTAAAGCTCAAGATCTGGAAGAATACGATTCCGTAAAAGTATTTAACGAAAGAGGTAAGGAAGTTTACTATACTAAGGATGACTTTATTGCGACAGGTCATCGTATCAAGATATTCCTTGCAGATACCATAAATGAGTGCGGATATGTTCAGGAGAAGTATACACGTGACGGAATAGCTTTCGAATTTGCCGCAAGAGATAAGTTCGGATCTATCGAACGTGATAACAGATCTTCTCATCAGAGATATCGTATCGATTATGATGAAGGATGGGAGATCGAAGGTGATGCTGTTATATGGCAGTATGTTGTATACGGAGGTACCCTTGAGGTTATCAAAGTATCAAGTCAGCAGTATCTTATTCCCGGTCAGGCACTTAATATGTGTCAGACATATATTCTCGATTTTGCGGTAGAATCCGATATGCTTATCGGTCTTACATTTGTACTTGCAATATACGCTCTTAATAAGTATCAGTATTAAGGAAACTTAGTAAATATCTTACTATATATTAAGTAATATCAGGATCCTCTGATGCAGATATGTGTCAGAGGATTCTTTTGTCTTGATTTTTTTCGGATTATATTATAGATTATTAGCTGTTATGAGTGATAGAAAAAAGAAAGAACGTTTAGTTTTTAGAAATACAATACTCCTGTTTATGACTGCAATCATTTGGGGAACTTCATTTGTTGCACAGTCAGCGGGAATGGAATATATCGGACCTTTTACATTTAGTGTTATAAGATACGTTTTGGGCGGAACGGTACTGATCCCGGTTATCATTTTCTTAAGAAGAAAACAAGAGAAACCTGCGGATATCATGCTTTCCATTAAGTACGGAATTGGTTGTGGTATAATTCTTTGTTCGGCAAGTAATTTTCAACAGATGGCTATGCTTAAAGCATCAGCAGGTAAAGCCGGATTTATTACCGCATTATATATTATCCTTGTTCCGATACTTGGAATATTCATGAGAAAGAGAACATCACCGGTCATATGGCTGAGTGTTATTCTTGCGGTTATCGGTCTGTACTTTTTGTGTATCGGAAGAAGCGGAAATTATAGCTTTGAAATGTCAGATCTGCAGCTTTTGATATGTTCGCTGCTGTTTTCATTTCATATAGTATATGTAGATAATGCGAATTCCAAAGGTGTGGACGGTGTGGTAATGTCATCTGCACAGTTTTTCACAGCTGCCGTGATAAGTGCATTTTTCGTGGTACCTGTGGATGTATGTGTATATGATATGATTCCGAGAGTAGCGCTTGTTAAGGCTGCGCTTCCGGCACTGTGTTATTCCGGATTTATGGCATGTGGTGTTGCGTACACACTTCAGATAGTAGGACAGAACGAAGTTAATCCGACGGTTGCTTCGCTCATCATGAGTCTTGAGTCCGTTGTATCCGCTATATCGGGATTCCTTATTCTCCATCAGAAGCTTACTGTTGATGAACTTGTAGGATGTTTTGTTATGTTTGCTGCGATAATGCTGGCGGAAATGCCTGCCGGTGCGAAGGCTTCCCGAAGGAGAAAACGTCGAATAGCTGAAAAAGAATTAAAAGAAAGATTGGAATAAATATGTCACATTTGGATCAAAATAAGATAAGAAATTTTTGTATCATTGCGCACATAGATCACGGTAAGTCAACTCTGGCGGATCGTATCATCGAGATGACAGGTACGCTGACCGAGCGAGAGATGCAGGCTCAGGTCCTCGACAATATGGATATAGAGCGTGAGCGAGGTATCACTATCAAGTCTCAGGCGGTTCGTATCATATATAAGGCGAAGGACGGCGAGGAGTACATTTTAAATCTGATCGATACTCCGGGCCACGTGGACTTTAACTATGAGGTTTCTCGTGCTCTTGCTGCATGTGAGGGAGCGGTCCTTGTAGTAGATGCTGCTCAGGGTGTTGAAGCTCAGACTCTGGCAAATGTATATATGGCGATAGATCATAACCTGGAAGTTTTCCCGGTTATAAATAAGATAGATCTTCCTTCGGCTGAGCCTGAAAGAGTTAAGAACGAGATCGAAGATGTTATCGGAATTCTTGCCGATGATGCTCCGCTTATTTCAGCAAAGAGCGGAATTAATATAGAAGCTGTTCTTGAATCTATAGTAGAAAAGATACCGGCTCCTACGGGAGATAACGATAAGCCTTTCAAGGCGCTGATATTTGACAGCCTTTATGATTCTTATAAGGGTGTTATCATATTCTGCCGAGTATTTGACGGAAATATCAGAAAAGGTTCCCGTATCCATATGATGGAGACGGGAGCAGAGGCTGATGTTGTTGAAGTAGGAATCTTCGGAGCGGGACAGTTTATTCCGCAGGAAGAGATCAGTGCCGGAATGGTTGGATATATAACAGCATCTCTTAAGAATGTAAGAGATACTGAAGTCGGTGATACGGTTACTGATGCTGAAAACATGTGTGAAGAGGCGCTTCCGGGATATAAGAAAGCACGTCCTATGGTATACTGCGGTATTTATCCTGAAGATGGTGCAAAGTATCAGGAACTTAAAGAGGCACTTGAGAAGCTTCAGCTGAATGATGCTGCGCTTTTCTATGAGCCTGAGACTAGTGTGGCTCTCGGATTTGGTTTCCGTTGCGGATTCCTCGGACTTCTTCATCTGGAAGTTGTTCAGGAAAGACTTCAGAGAGAGTACAATCTCGATATCATAACGACTGCTCCGTCGGTTGTATATAAAGTACATAAAACAGACGGCGAGGTCATCGACCTCACCAATCCATCAAATCTTCCTGATCCGTCAGAGATCGAATATATGGAAGAACCTATGGTTGATGCAGAGATTATGGTAACGTCAGAATTTACCGGCGCCATCATGAAACTCTGTCAGGAGCGTAGAGGAATATATAAGAGTATGGAGTATCTTGAGGAGACAAGAGTACTTCTTAAGTACGAACTTCCGCTCAATGAGATTATTTACGATTTCTTTGATGCACTTAAGTCCAGATCCAGAGGATATGCTTCATTCGACTATGAACTTAAAGGATATACAAGATCTAAACTTGTTAAACTTGATATCCTTATTAATAGAGAAAATATCGATGCACTTTCATTTATCGTATTCCAGGATTCAGCTTATGAGCGTGGAAGAAAGATGTGCGAGAAGCTCAAGAAAGAGATTCCGAGACACCTGTTCGAAGTTCCTATTCAGGCTGCTATCGGTGGAAAGGTCATCGCCCGTGAGACTATAAAGGCTCTGAGAAAGGATGTCCTTGCCAAGTGTTATGGTGGTGATATATCTAGAAAGAAGAAACTTCTTGAGAAACAGAAAGAAGGAAAGAAGAGAATGCGTCAGGTTGGATCTGTTGATGTTCCACAGCAGGCGTTCATGTCTGTTCTTAAATTGGATGAAGAATAGAAAAACTTATAGCCCGAGATATATCGCGGCTGTCAGTTTCGGGGGATGGGTGTATGAAAAGACCTCTTAGTTTATATATTCATATTCCGTTTTGTAAGCGGAAATGCATTTATTGTGATTTTCTGTCATTTGCAAATGTACCGAATGCTAAACAGATTCAGTATATAAATGCACTTATGAGTGAGATACGTATGTACAAACCATTTGCCGACAGATATAGTGTGAAGACTATATATATCGGCGGAGGAACTCCTTCTGTCCTGGATGAGGCCATGATAGGACAGGTTTTGGATACGGTTTTTCACATATTTAAAGTAGACAGATTTCCTGAGATAACTCTCGAGGTGAATCCAGGAACTATCAAGTATACTGATATGATCAGTTATCGTGAGTATGGAATAAACAGACTTTCGATAGGTCTTCAGTCGGCTGATGACAATATGCTCAGAATGCTCGGAAGGATTCATAACTATGAGGACTTTGTTCAGGGATTCGAGTTTGCCAGAAGAGCCGGTTTTGAAAATATCAGCGTGGATATAATGAGCGGACTTCCGGGACAGGATACACGTACGCTGGTTGATACACTCACTAAGGTGACTGAGCTCGGACCGGAACACATTTCCGTATACTCGCTTCAGGTAGAAGAGGGAACACCTCTGTATGAAAGAAAAGACCTGATTGATATGATTCCGGACGAGAACATGGACAGAAGTATGTATGCCATGACGAAGAAGGTTCTGGCGACATCGGGATATAATAGATATGAGGTTTCGAATTATTCGAAGCCGGGATATGAGAGCAGACACAATACGGTTTACTGGACAGGCGGACAGTATATCGGACTGGGACTCGGTGCTTCATCGTTCTTCAAGGGTGAAAGATTTTCCAACATTACTAATCTGGATAACTATATCGAGATATGTGAAGATATCAGAGAAGAGCTCACGAAGGACACTGACAGAGTAAGACTTTACGAGTCTGCAGCTTCTATTCTCAGAACAAATGTTGAAACAATCTACAGAGAAGCGAGAATGGAGGAGTTTATGTTCCTCGGACTCAGGATGACTGCCGGTGTCAGCAGACTTGAGTTTAAGAACAGATTCGGACGCGACATATTTGAAGTGTACGGAGAAGTAATAAACCGTTATGTCGGTTCGGGTTATATGAACTTCGATGACGACAGAGTCTGGCTTACGGATACAGGAATAGATGTGAGCAATTATATACTTGCGGATTTTATTCTGGATAAAAATCAATAATTTATATAGAAATCTTATGGGATCGGGTGTTAAATCCGGTCCCATTTTAAATTTGTGGAAATTATAAGAAAATTCTTGTGATTTTTAATAAAAAATGGAGATAAAATTGATTAATTTTCTTGACATAGCATTTCAGAGGGTGTACATTAATAGAAGTAATTAGCACTCGTGTTTTTTGAGTGCTAATAACATAAAAATTTTATAAAGGATGGTGAGATTATGGGACAAGACTTTGAATACGATCTTGACACCAGAAAACAGACCATCCTCAGAGTAATCATTTCCAACTATCTGGAAACAGGAGAGCCGGTGGGTTC
>JAFZXD010000305.1 GCA_017616955.1 Eubacterium sp.
AGAATACTATAGTGATGCACAGGGTAAGATATATATTGACACAGAAGTTATAGCTCAGTTTGCCGGCCATGCGGCACTGGACTGTTTCGGTATCGTCGGAATGGCGACTATCAGTGTGAAGGATGGTTTGGCAAAGCTTCTTAAAGGGGATAATGTCAGCAAGGGTGTAAGTGTTGTCAGAGATGAGGAAGACAAGCTTACTATCAATTTCCATATTATCATGGCTTATGGAGTAAATATCAAAAACGTTGTTAAGAATCTCATAAACACGGTTAAGTATCAGGTTGAAGACTATACATCCATGAAGGTTAAGGCTATAAATGTTTACGTCGAAGGTGTAAGAGTTATCGACTAAGTAAACTGTTATTCAGGAGGAATTATTGAAATGTCACTAACCACTATTGATGCTAAAACAATGCAGAAAGCATTCATATCTGGTGCGAACAATATTAGTAATAATAAGGAATATATAAATGAACTGAATGTATTTCCGGTCCCCGACGGAGATACAGGAACAAATATGTCATTAACGATCATGACGGCTGCTTCGGAAGTGGAAGCACTTCAGGAGCCGACTATTGATCTTATAGCTAAGGCTATATCAGGCGGTTCGCTTCGAGGTGCCAGAGGTAACTCCGGTGTTATCCTTTCTCAGCTTTTCAGAGGTTTCTGCAAAGATGTTAAAGGTAAGAAATCCCTTGAGGTGGAGGATCTGGCTACAGGTTTTGCCAGAGGTGTAGAGACTGCATATAAGGCAGTTATGAAGCCGAAGGAAGGTACTATACTTACTGTTGCCAGAGGTATGTCCGAAAAGGCCGGCGATATAATAGATGTTGAAACCGATATAATTGCATTTCTTGAGCAGGTTATAGAACACGGAGAGGCAGTTCTCTCCAAGACACCTGACATGCTTCCTGTACTTAAGGAAGCCGGTGTAGTTGATTCAGGTGGACAGGGTCTTCTCGAGGTTATGAAAGGTTTTCTTCTTGCTCTTAAGGATGAACCTGTAGCGCTTCTTGATGCACAGCCTCAGAAGCTTGCAAGAGGTGCGGGTGTACTTGAAGATATACCGAAAGCAAAAGGTAGCGGTAAAGATGATATATCTACTGCTGATATTAAGTTCGGTTATTGTACGGAATTTATCATTCTTCTCGAGAAAGAGCTAACCGATAAGCAGGTTGAATCCATAAAAGAATATCTTCTTTCAATAGGTGATTCACTTGTATGTGTGGCTGATGAAGAGCTTGTTAAGATACATGTTCATACAAATCATCCGGGTCGTGCATTTGAGAAGGGTCTGGAATACGGACAGCTTACCAGATGTAAGGTCGACAATATGAGAGAAGAGCATTCCGAGCGAGTTATTATGGAGAATGAGAAGCAGAAGGCTGCTGAACAAGAAGAGGCATTTAAACAGCTTAAGGCTGAAAAGGCTGCTTCCAAGGCTGAGCCTGCTGAGAAATACGGATTTATAGCTATATCCACAGGAGATGGATTCACTGAGCTCTTTAAAGAGATAGGTACCAGCTATGTAGTTAGCGGCGGACAGACCATGAATCCAAGTACACAGGATATTCTTGATGCTGCAGACAAGGTGAATGCTGAAAATGTATTCATCCTGCCAAATAATTCAAATATTATCCTTGCAGCAAATCAGGCTTCTGCTATATCAAAAGATAAGAAGATATACGTTGTACCTTCAAAGACTATCCCACAGGGAATAGCCGCTATGCTTACATTTAACGATTCTCTCGAACCTGAACAGAATCTTGAGGGAATGACTGCAGCTATGAAGGATATTAAGTCCGGTGAGATCACATATGCCGTAAGAGATACTTCTATAGACGGTAAAGAGATTCACAAGGATGATATTATGGGTCTTTCCGATTCGGGACTTAAGAGTGTAGGTACAGATGTTGATGCCGTACTTGATGAGCTTATTGAAAGCCTTGTTGATGAAGATTCAGGGCTTATCAGTCTCTATTACGGTGAAGATATAAATGAGGATAAGGCTGAAGAAGTTCAGAACAGATTATCCGAGAAATATGAGGATCTTGAAGTTGAGATAAGATCCGGAGGACAGCCGATCTATTACTATCTGTTGTCAGTTGAATAGATGGACAAAAACTTATGAAACTTAGTGATGACATAATCAGTATCAAAGGTATAGGTGATAAAACCAGGACAGCTTTCTTGAAGCTGGGAATTCACACTGTGAAAGACCTGGTTTTTTACTATCCGAGAACATATAAGACTTATAGCGAACCTGTTTCCGTCAGAGACGTTTCTGAAGGGGACAGGGTTGCTGTGTTTTGCAGGGTAGTTACCTATGTTGAGTCTCACAAAGGAAAACGATATAACATTACAAGTCTTTCGGCGTCGGATGATACCGGCACCATCAGGATGGTATGGTTCAATATGCCATTTCTCAGAAGTACATTTCATAAAGGCGAATCCTATATCTTTTACGGAACCGTGAAATATTCCGGAAATATGCGTGTTATGGAAATGCCTGAATACTTTACTCAGTTTAAGTATCAGGATATGCTTTCCACTATGCAGCCGGTATACCCGCTTAAGGCCGGTATTACCAATAATGCCATAACGAGAGCGGTTACGG
>JAFZXD010000029.1 GCA_017616955.1 Eubacterium sp.
CTTTCGTGGGTATGTCAGAAAAAACGGTGAAGTGGGAATCAGAAATGAAATATGGATAATTCCTACTGTTGCCTGTGTGAATGGTATAGCAAAAAGATTAGAGCAATTAGGAAATGAATACAGGAATCAGACTATGGAAAATGTGGATTCAGTGACTGCATTTACACATCCATACGGTTGTTCTCAAACGGGAGAAGATAAGGCAACTACGGAGAAAATACTTGCTAACCTGGCAACACATCCAAATGCTGCGGGAGTTTTAATAGTTGGATTAGGATGTGAGAATTCCGGAATTGAATTCATAAAAGAAAAAATGACGGATTATGATTCTTCAAGAGTAAGATTTCTTGTATGTCAGGACGTTGAAGATGAGATAGAAACCGGAAAAGAATATCTGAAAGAACTGATAGCTGTGGCTGCTAAGGATATAAGACAGGAAGTAAGTATTGAACGACTTATTATAGGATTAAAATGTGGTGGCTCGGATGGTCTGTCGGGAATAACAGCAAATCCACTGTTAGGATGTATAGCAGATCGATTGATAGCGGCAGGCGGAAGCTGCATACTGACTGAAGTTCCCGAAATGTTTGGTGCTGAAAAACTGCTCATGAATAGATGCAAGGATGAGAATGTATTCAAAAAACTTGTAGATATGATAAATCGGTTTAAACAGTTTTTCATAGATAACGGTCAAAGTATATATGAAAATCCTTCTCCCGGAAACAAAAAGGGAGGAATCACTACGCTTGAGGATAAATCTCTGGGATGCACTCAAAAATCCGGTACATCAGAGATAACCGGAATTCTGGATTATGGACAGAATGAATGTGAACAAGGTCTCAATCTGCTATATGCACCCGGAAATGATCCTGTGGCGGCAACTGCTCTGGCGGCAGCCCATGCACAGCTTATACTTTTTACGACAGGTAGAGGAACACCTTTTGCGGCTCCGATTCCGACTATGAAGATATCCTCTAATTCAGCATTGGCAGAAAAAAAGAAAAACTGGATTGATTTTGATGCCGGGGTATTGGCGGAAGGAGAGGATAAGAATCTTGTGGCAGATGAGCTGTTCGAAAAGATAATCAATTGCTCAGGAGGGGAAAAGGTTTGTTCCGAAAAAGCAGGTTACCATGATATGGCAATATTCAGGAGAGGGATTACGTTATGACAAAATATTATCTTGCGGTAGATATAGGTGCATCCGGAGGCAGGCATATTCTTGCGCATCTTGAAGACAGAGTACTTGTAACCGAAACAGTCTATAGATTTGAGAATTATATGGATAAGATCGGTGGAAGTCTGTATTGGGATACAGAACGGCTTTTCGGTGAAGTTCTGGAAGGTATGAGGAAATGTGCTCTGCTGGGTAAGATCCCGAGTTTTATGGGAATTGATACATGGGGAGTTGATTATGCCCTGTTGGATAAAGAAGGGAATCTTCTGGACAGAGTTTATGCTTACAGAGACCATAGAACCGATGATACAGACGGCGAATTGGAACAGATTATCAGTCTTTCGGAATTATATCAGCATACCGGTATTCAAAAACAAAAGTTTAATACTGTATATCAGTTGTTTGAGGATAAAAGATCCAGAACAGAGATATATGAAAAAGCTGATAAGATGCTGCTTTTGCCGGACTATCTGACATATAGGTTAACGGGAAATGTATCAACAGAATATACGAATGCCACAACCACCGGATTGATTAATGCCGGTTCCGGGGATTGGGATTATGAATTGATAGAAAGACTTGATTTAAACAGATCCTTATTTACAGAGATAGTAAATCCGGGTAGTAATGTCGGAAGATTAAAAGAGGATATAGCGGAAAAAGTAGGATTTAATACGGAATATATTAAAGTTGCTTCGCATGATACTGCATCCGCCGTGGCAGCAGTTCCAACCGATAAAGAGACGATATTCATAAGTTCCGGTACATGGTCATTATTGGGAACAGAGAGAATGGCTCCGGATTGTTCCGTTAATGCTCAAAAAGAGAATTTTACCAATGAAGGTGGTGTGGAAAGAAGATACAGGTTTTTAAAAAATATTATGGGAATGTGGATGATACAATCCATACGGCATGAGTATGATGATGCATATGATTATAAGAAGATAGCAGAATCCGCTCAGGAATATGATTTGCAAAGAAAATGTATTAAAGAAGAGTTACAAGATCGGGTAATAGACGTAAATGACAGTGAGTTTTTATCACCCGAAAGTATGAGGGAAGTAATAGATAAAGCCTGCATAAGAAGAGGGCTGCCTGTTCCCGACAGTATAGGTGCTTACGCTTCGCTGATATATAGGAGTTTGGCAAGTAACTATAGAAACGCTATCAAAGGATTGGAAGAAATAACCGGAACGAGTTATGAAACGATTCATATAGTTGGCGGAGGTTCTCAGGCAGATTATCTAAATGAACTTATAGAAGAGTACACCGGAAAAAAGGTATGTAAAGGACCTATAGAAGCTACTGCTATAGGGAACATATATGTACAGCTTATAAGTGATGGGATCTACAAAGATATAAACGAAGCCAGAATAAAAACGATTATTAATGAAAATAACAGACCGGTAGAAAGAGTATAAAGGGGTTTAATGAGAGATGAGTATACGATATGAAGAAGCAAAAGAAATATACGGACAACTGGGAATAGATACAGATAAAGCCATCAGTATTCTTAAATAAGTAAGCTTATCTCTTCACTGTTGGCAGGGGGATGATGTAACGGGCTTTGATACAAAGGGACCGCTTACAGGAGGAATACAGACGACAGGTAATTATCCGGGAAAGGCTAGGACACCTAAGGAATTAATGGATGATATGGACCTTGCTATGAGTCTGATGCCCGGAACTAAAAAATTGAATCTTCACGCAAGCTATGCGATATTTGACGAAGGCAGATATGTAGACAGAGACAAACTTGAACCGGAGCATTTTTCTAAGTGGGTGGAATATGCTAAAGAAAGGAATATAGGCATTGATTTCAATCCTACTTTCTTTTCACACGATATGGTGAAGAAC
>JAFZXD010000030.1 GCA_017616955.1 Eubacterium sp.
ACCCTTATCATCACGAATTATTCTTCCGTATCCCGTAGGATCATCTACTTTGGCAGACAAGACAGTTACACCGTTAGATTCCTTCTTATGTACATCATGGAGTTTCTTTATTGTCTCTGCAGTAATGAGCGGAGTATCTCCACAGAGAACTATAACATCTCCCTCTGTACCTATCTTATCTCTGGCACACATTACAGCATGTCCGGTTCCAAGCTGTTCATGCTGTTCAGCAAATTCAACTATATCAAGAATCTCTCTCTTAACAAGTTGACCTTCGTAACCTACGATTACGATGACTTCAGTTGCACCTGCATCCTTTGCAGCCTGTATAGTATGATGCACCATAGTTTCTCCGCAAACCTTGTGAAGAACCTTAGGCAGATCTGACTCCATACGGGTCCCTTTACCCGCAGCAAGAATTACAGCCTTAAACTTGTCCATTACTTATTCATCCTCCTAAAATGGGTACTCCCCCCGCTTTTCTCAAAGCTCACGTATTATAACAAAATAAAAATAATTTTACAAGTCTTTGCTTCCAAACGCCCTAAACACAAAGAAAAAAGCAGGTACGAAACCTGCTTCTTTCCTTAAAAATATAACGAAACTAGACAACCGGCTCTTCTTCAGGAGTCTCAGCATACTTTGCAAGTATAAGATCCTGAATGCGGCTTCTTGTCTCAGAATTGATTGGATGAGCTATATCTCTATACTCTCCATCCGATGACTTACGGCTTGGCATAGCTATGAAGAGTCCCTTCTCACCTTCAATAACTTTGATATCATGAATTACAAATTCATTATCTATAGTTATTGAAACTACTGCCTTCATCTTGCCGTCTTTTGCTACTCTTCTTACTCTTACATCTGTAATCTCCATAGTTGTGTAACCTCCCAATTTCTTTTACTATAGCGTATATCTAAAACTCTTTTCAATGACGATCTTCGGATTCAACGCCTCTCCAGTGTGAACCGTATTAGCTTTGATAGTGTCCCTGCTCTCCACTATACAGTTCTCAATATAACAGTTGTCCCCGATATGTACATCATTAAGTATGATTGAGTTTTTAATAACGCAATTGTTGCCTACATAAACTTTCTTGAACAGAACTGAGTTTTCAACGGATCCGTTGATGATACATCCGCTTGCTATAAGCGAGTTAGAAGTTACCGCATCACCGTTAAACTTAGCTGGAGGGAGGTCCTCAACCTTTGTATATACTCCCGGTGTAGTTCGGAAGAAATGGTCTCTAACCTCTGATTTCAGGAAGTCCATATTAGTCTTAAAATATGAATCTACCGAACCGATGTTTCTCCAATAAGACTCCAGTCTATACGCATTGATTCTCTTAACATTCTTGTACCTAATAAGGATATCTTTTACAAAGTCTGTTCGTCCTTCTGCAGCTGACGCTTCCAGAAGCTCTATAAGCTGTCGACGTCTTACAACGTAAACACCTATTGATGCTGTTGAAGTCTCTGCAACGAGCGGTTTCTCCTCAAAGTCAAGAACACGTCCGTTATCCCCAACCTTTACAACACCGAATCTGGAAATGTCATCCTCATCAGCTCCTATCTCCTTTGTTACGATGGTTATATCAGCATTCTTGGCGATATGATCCTCAAGAACCTTGTTATAATCCATCTTATATACACCGTCTCCGGAAGCTATAACCACATATGGCTCATGAGCATCCTTAAGGAAACCTATGTTCTGATACAGTGCATCTGCAGTTCCCTTATACCAGTAACTGTTTGTAGCAGTTATGGTCGGTGTGAAAATATAAAGGCCACCCTGTTTTCTTCCGAAATCCCACCACTTGGATGAATTAAGGTGTTCATTCAGAGATCTTGAATTGTACTGCGTAAATACTGCAACCTTCTGAATGTGTGAATTTGACATGTTGGAGAGTGAAAAATCGATAGCTCTGTAACAACCAGCCATAGGCATAGCTGCTGTAGCACGCTTAGCCGATAATTCTCCCATCCTGCTGCTGTTTCCACCTGCCAGAATTATTCCTATAGCTCTCATATCATTCACCTGCCTCTCTTATTATCGAACCGCCACCAGGAAGTAATCCGTCAGGATAATCTTCCGGTGTGGTCTTTCCGAGAATAGCAGTGTTCCTTCCAACTTTTACATTATCCGGAACGGTTGAATTCTCACCTATGGTTACTAGGTCGAAAGCATATACTGCAGGCTTGTATGTGTTCTCAGCAGTCTCTCCGACTCCAAGTTCACAATTTTTACCGATTACTACTCCTTCTGCAAGGATAGCCTTGTCGATAATAGCGCCATCACCTATGACAACATTGTTCATGATGATAGAATCTCTCACAACAGCGCCTTTTCCTATACGCACAGCTGAACCGATGACAGACTTTTCAACATTTCCATATATTTCAGTACCTTCTCCAACGATACTTTTTTGAACATTGCTGCCCGGTGCAATATACTGCGGTGGAAGATTGTCGCTCTTTGTATAGATTCTCCAGAATTCTTCATAAAGATTGAATTCGGGGATAATATCGACAAGTTCCATATTGGCCTCCCAGTAAGAACCGAGAGTTCCAACATCCTTCCAGTAACCCTTGTAATCGTAAGCTACTATCTTGTTACCCTCTTCATGACACTTCGGGATAACATGCTTACCGAAATCGCATGAAGGAACATCCTTCATCTCTATTAGTTTCTCTTTCAGGATCTTCCAATTGAAGATATAGATACCCATAGAAGCTTTATTGCTTCTTGGATGAGCAGGCTTCTCTTCAAACTCCTGAATCACGTTGTTATCATCAGTGATCACAACTCCAAATCTGCTGGCTTCCTCAATAGGAACCTGATATGTAGCTATAGTCACATCTGCACGTGATGTTTTATGGAAATCGAGCATAACCTCGTAATCCATCTTATAAATATGGTCTCCAGACAAAATGAGAACATAATCCGGATCATAATAATCCATAAACTCTAAATTCTGATATATGGCATTTGCCGTTCCGGTATACCAGGAAGAGTTTTCAGAACGCTCATATGGTGGAAGAACCGTAACGCCTCCAAAATTCCTGTCCAAATCCCAAGGCATACCAATACCGATATGCTGATTTAAACGAAGAGGTCTGTACTGAGTAAGCACACCAACGGTATCAATCCCCGAGTTTATACAGTTACTAAGGGGGAAGTCTATAATCTTGTATTTTCCGCCGAAAGCAACTGCAGGTTTTGCAAGCTTTGCGGTGAGAACTCCCAGACGCGAGCCCTGGCCACCGGCAAGAAGCATTGCGATCATTTCCTTCTTAACCATACTGTCACTCCTTTTTAGCAAGATCTTGAACATCAAGTCTTTCTAATTATAACACTAACTATAAAATATTGAAATACCTTTTTGGATATTTTTACTTTTTTAATTGCGATAAGCCCAGAATACTTGTAGTCTTTGCACAAGAGTAATTTTCGTTAACCAAAGTCAAAATTTTAAATATGATTAAAAAGCGAAGGATAATTTGTTAAATATTACTACAATGTGCTTAAAAGCCGCCATTTTGGTTTACATAAAAAGAAGACAAACAAGATATAATCTCATTTGTCTTCTGTTAAATGTGCAATTTTGCGCAACTATTTATGCTTTAGTCAATTCTTTTGAATCTTCTTTTCCTGTCTTGATTGCCTCTGTTACAGCTGTAGCAAGACTTGTAACTCCGGCAAGTTCTGATGGGATAATAAGTTTATTAGCAGGTCCGTTAGCAGCTCTTTCAAATGTAGAAAGACCTCTTACTGCTATTGTAGCCTGTGAAGGAGAAGCTTCGTTCATCATCTTAACAGCTTCTGCCTCAGCCTGCTGTACCTGACGGATTGCTTCAGCATTACCCTGAGCTCTCTGGATTGCAGCTTCACGCTGAGCCTGTGCTTCAAGAATAGCTGCCTGCTTCTTAGCTTCAGCAGCAAGAATTGTTGCTTCCTTATCAGCTGTTGCACGAAGGATCTTAGCTTCTTTCTCACCTTCTGAAACTGTAATAGCTGCCTGCTTCTCACCTTCAGCTCTGATGATCTGCTCACGTCTTTCACGCTCTGCCTTCATCTGCTTCTCCATTGATTCCTGGATAGCTGCAGGTGGCATGATGTTCTTAAGCTCTACACGGTTTACCTTGATTCCCCAAGGATCTGTAGCTTCATCAAGTGTAGCTCTCATCTTTGAGTTGATAGTCTCACGTGATGTAAGAGTCTGATCAAGTTCAAGATCACCGATGATATTTCTAAGCGTTGTAGCTGTCAGATTCTCGATAGCTGCAAGCGGATTCTCAACACCGTAGCAATAAAGCTTTGGATCTGTTATCTGGAAGAACAGAACTGTATCTATTCTCATTGTAACATTATCCTTTGTAATAACCGGCTGTGGTGGGAAATCAGCAACCTGTTCCTTAAGTGATACTCTCCTGGCTACCTTATCAATGATAGGCATCTTTAAATGAAGACCAACACCCCATGTTGCCGTATATGTTCCGAGCCTCTCGATAACATACGCATTAGCCTGTCTAACTACACGCAGTGAACTGCAAAGCAGAATAACTGCAATTACAAGAATGATTATTAATGCATACATAATAACTTATACCTCCTTTTATGCTTCGTGCCATTGCCGGTCACTTGATTTATATAAATAATCACTGCACTATTTTATACTTGAAGTTCACGTCTTACATAAAGCTTCGTGCCTTCAATCTTTTCGATCTTTACAAGCGTTCCTTCCGGAATCACACTTCCGTCCTCGGATACCGCTCTCCAGTCGACATCTCCAAGTCGTATCTTTCCCGACCTGGCATTATTGTCTATGGTTTCTATTACCTGCTCAGTCCTGCCTATTATGCTGTCGATATTCGTCTTTTCCTGACCTATCGCCAGATGTTTCTGAGCAAATGGTCTCATAGTCAAAAGAAGGATTGTCGATACCACAATGAAAAGCAGAATCTGCAGCCATAAAGGAGCACCCAGACAAGCAGCCAACGCTGCAACAAGTCCGCCACCCGTAAACCAGATAGACGAAAGTCCCAACGATATAATCTCGACTACAAGAGCAACCGCTGCAACTATCAACCAGAATGCGCCATAGCTTATACTCATAGCATATTCCCCCTTTCCAAAATGTATATCCATATGATACTAAAACCACCTCTATAATGATATAACATTTCAGGTGAAATATCTATTTTTAATTCTCTGAAAAAGAAAAATATTCAGAGTCCCCCTTTAGAAGAACGCCCAATGGCTCAGAAGCCATCCCGGAATGACTACTATTATGAAAAATGCCCAGCATATCAGAGTAAATGTCTTCACGAAATCTTTACCCTTTCCCGGGTATTCTCTGACGTATATTCTATAATTGATAACCGATGCAAGCGATCCTATAAGAGAGCAAAGTCCTGCAGTATCCGCACCATATATCAGTCCTGCAAAATTCTTCGAGAACGGATATAGAACTATAGATGCAGGGACATTTGATATAAGCTGACTAAGTCCTATGCCCCACCAGTATTCCCTTCCGGCTACGGCCTTCATGAGAAACTGTGATATTTCTGCATTTGCCACGATAGATGACGAGAATATAAAGAAGCAGAAAAACGTTAGCAGAAGCACGTAATCTACTTTTGTAAAAAGCTTTGGACTGACAATAAGTACTGTTATGATCGTGATCACTACAGCGACCGGCCAATACTTTGTTCGGCTCACTATCGTTAAAAGGATCATCACGAAAAGGAGGATATAAGAAATCCTGCAGACTTTCCCTTCCTTAGTCCATTCACCTGCCACTTTCCTGCCGTCTATGTTTATATCTTCTTTCAGATTTTTCCTGTAAAGCACTGTTACAAATATGATCAGCAGTATTGCAGACATGATACAGAGCGGCGACATATGAAGTATAAAGTTTGCCGCATTTGTTCCGGACTGTGAGTATAGGAATAAATTCTGTGGACTTCCGAACGGCATAAGAAGCGAACCTCTTATCGCAGCTATATTCTCCATTGAGATAACCGGCAGAATATAGTGTTCCCTCTCTCCTCCTCTGAAGAGAAGGATCGTAAGCGGAACAAATATGATCAGCGAAACGTCATTTGTAACAAACATTGACGTGAAAAAGACACCAAATATAAGAAACAGCGATATCGCTACCATTGTTTTGAATTTTGTACTGAGCATAATGATCGGACGGAATACATTTTCCTGCTTAAATCCCTCCAGAACTGTAAGCATCATAAAAAGTGTTCCGAGTGTATGCCAGTCGATATCCTTCAGAAGTTCCTTCGAAGGCGGGGTAATAAACATCGAAGCGACTGCTGCAATAATCGATACAGAAAGCATGATATCTTTCTTAAGAAGATCGACTATTTTCTGTTTTATCATTTCATTTCTCCCAAATTCCAATAGTTTTTTGAAGTATTCAAATACTTCAAGCCATGGAAAAAGAGTGCTGAAACAGCACTCTTTAAATCCATTAACGTTTTATATCAGATATGTAATCTGTTTATTTCTTAGTGATCTCTGTAGTAGTTGATAAGACATCCGCTTGTGATGATTGTTCTCTCATCATCTGTAAGCTCTCCGAGCTTAAGTGATATCTCTTTCATGTCTTTATTTACGATATATCCCTTGATCACTTCTGTTTTTTCTTCTACAGCCTTCTTTACATCAGGAATAAAGATGTAATCGCCGTTTTCGAATCCGTATGGATTATCCTGTGTTGTATCTACTGCATTCTCATCCATGATAAATGGAAGCATTCCCCAGTTGATAAGGTTTGAACGATATCTCTTTGTCGCATATTCACGAGCGATATTAGCCCAACCACCGAGTACCTTCTGGCATGACGCTGCCTGCTCACGAGCAGAACCGTCACCAGGTTTTACAGCATAGATCGTACTACCGAATCCTGTATTCTTACGATTTGCCTCAGAGAACTTCTCTTTAATCGTAGTCATAACTTCTTTGATCTCAGGATATACTTCACAAGGATGCTCATCATTCTCACGAGCAACTTCTGCTGCATGGAACTCTTTAGCTCTTCCTACATATTCAGGATCCTTACGTGACAGAGTGAACTCTGCAAGTCCGATAGGATTTGATCTGAATGATGATGTCTCTCCTGAAGGGATGAGCTCATCTGTTGTTGTTACAGGATCAGTTATAACAGAGCAAACCTTGAGGAGTACATTTTCAGTAAGCTCAGGCATAGCTGGCCAAGGCTTGATATTTGGTCCCTGCTTAAGCTCTTCTTCAGGCTTAGCATTCTGCCATCCATCATATACTCTGTTCTCGTAGATAGACTTATCGAAGAAGTACTTAGGTCCTGTATACTGAACATCTATATCTGTTGCCGGTGTAAGGAATCCCTTGTTAACTGCAGTAGCTGCAATTGAACGAGCATCCATAAGAGCAACAGAACTGATCTGACCATTCTGAATCTTTGAACCTTCTCTGTTAGGGAAGTTACGTGTTGAATGTCTGATCGAAAGTGCATTGTTAGCAGGTGTATCTCCGGCACCAAAGCAAGGTCCGCAGAATGCAGTCTTGATGATAGCACCTGTCTTCATGATATCTGCTGCACGTCCGTTATTAACAAGTTCCATCATAACAGGCATACTTGCAGGATATACATCAAGTGTGAACTCATCATTTCCGATATATGAACCCTTAAGGATATCATCAGCATCGCAGATATTCTCGAATCCACCACCGGCACAACCGGCGATGATTCCCTGCTCAACATAGAGCTTTCCATCTCTGATCTTGTCTGTAAGCTTAAACTCTACATCTCCTGTAAGCTGCTTACGTCCATTTTCTTCACACTCGTGAAGAATATCTTTAAGGTTTGCATTCAGTTCTTCAATAGTAAATGTATTTGAAGGATGGAATGGCAGAGCGATCATAGGACGGATCTTAGAAAGATCTACATATACAACTCCGTCATAGTAAGCAACATCAGCAGGCTTAAGCTCTTTGTAGCCTGACGGTCTGCAATGTGTCTCAAACCAATCCTTTGTATTATCATCTGTCTTCCAGATAGAAGAAAGACATGTTGTCTCTGTTGTCATTACGTCGATTCCGATACGGAAGTCGCTTGAAAGCTTATCTACACCAGGACCAACGAATTCCATTACGCTATTCTTAACGTATCCGTTCTTAAATGTAGCTCCGATAAGTGCAAGTGCAACGTCCTGAGGACCAACGCCCTTAGTTACCTCACCATCAAGATAGATAGCGATAACCTTTGGAGACTTAACATCATAAGTTCTTCCGAGAAGCTGCTTAGCAAGCTCTCCACCACCTTCTCCGATAGCCATTGTTCCGAGAGCACCGTAACGTGTATGGCTGTCAGAACCAAGGATCATAGCTCCACACTCAGCGAGCTCTTCACGAGCATACTGATGGATAACTGCCTGATGAGGAGGAACATAGATTCCGCCATACTTCTTTGCAGCTGAAAGACCGAACATATGATCATCTTCATTTATAGTTCCACCAACTGCACAGAGTGAGTTATGGCAGTTTGTAAGAACGTAAGGGATTGGGAACTTCTCAAGTCCTGAAGCCCTTGCTGTCTGAATGATACCTACGAATGTGATATCATGTGATGTCATTTTATCGAATTTTATCTTAAGGTTTTCCTCATCGCCTGAAGTATTATGAGCATTTAAAATGCCATTTGCGATAGTACCCTTCTTTGCCTCTTCTTTAGATGTTGTGATTCCTTTTGCGGCAAGCTCCTGAACAGCTGAATCTGAATCAGCAACAATCTCAGTGCCGTTTAAAAGATATGCGCCAGAGTCATATAACTTTACCATGTTTTCCTCCTTTAGATATGTCATACAAGCAGGTTCATAACTTATGACTGCTCAAACTGCCCTATATACTAACACACTTTGAAGAAAAATCCAAAGATTAATTTATAGCTTCTTGCGGATTAAGGTTCCAGTTTTCTGCACACTTCCACATATGCATCAATAAATCCTTCCGCATCACCTGAGATAAAGTCCATGTCTTTTTCTTTAGCAGCAAACTCGTGTTTCTTTGCTCGTTCACTCAGTTCTTTTAGTCCAAGGGTTGCCATGGTACTTTTTATCGTATGCGCATCTATCTCATATGCTTTTAAATCCTTAGCTTCCAGATTTTTCTTCATTCGTTCAGAACGTTCGCCGCATTCTGCCGCCACATCAGAAACGATCTCCTCCAGAAGATCTTCATCCTCTGCGCAGTGTCTCAGAGCCGCCTCATAGTTTAATCCTGCAATCGCTGTAAGTCTCTTCTTAACAGGAGACATAGCAAAGTCTTTCTCCGAATCAGACTTATTAGTCCTATCCTCTGATGGCTCAGGTACTTCCAACACCTTCTCTTCCGGAAGCATATTCTTGACTGTCTGCTCCAAAAGCTTTGAATCCAAAGGTTTCGTAAGATAATCATCAAAACCTTCATCAATATACTTCTGACGACTTCCCGCCACAGCATTCGCAGTCAGAACCACTGCTTTAGTATCTTTATTGAGAGAATCCTTATCTTCTCTTATGATATGCAGAGTTTCTATACCATCAGGCTGAGGCATCATATGATCCAGTAGAAGAAGATCGTACTTCTTCTCTTTGCATAACTCTATAGCCTGAGTTCCGGAACTGCACAGATCAGGTTTTATACCGGTTCTCTTCAGGAACAGTTTCACTATCGTAAGATTAGACTTATTATCATCTACTGCCAGAACCTTTGCATCGGGTGCCGTAAAATCACATTCTTCGAGAATTTCATCATATCCATGATCTGCTTTCATGAAATCATCTGTAAGAGCATCCTTACTATTATATTTCACAGGAAGATTTACCCAGAATTCAGAACCTGCTCCGTATTCACTTTCAACTCCGAGGCTTCCTTTCATGGACTCTACTATACTTTTCACTATTGCAAGTCCAAGACCTGTACCCTCTATATTCGCATTTGCCTTAATATCAGCTCTTGAAAATGCATCAAACAGATTTTCCTGATCTTCCTTTCGAATACCCTTTCCGGTATCTTTAACTATGATACTAAGTTCATATCCGTCATCTATGTAACTGCCCCCTAGTCTGAGTGTAACCGAGCCCT
>JAFZXD010000031.1 GCA_017616955.1 Eubacterium sp.
CAAGTACTCCTCCCTTCGGCTGAAAAAGCATACTTGTATGAAGGATTTCATAAGTTATGTTTTTATTTGAAAGCTGAACTGCTTTGCTGACTCCAGAGGTTCCTGATGTGAAAAGAATCGTTGAAACTCTTTCACCAACCATCTCATAGTTAACAAACTCTTCGGAAGCCCCATCTTTTATGAGCTGTCTTCCATCAGAAAGAATAGTTTCAAAATCCTTCATACTCCAGGACTTCTTGCATATCTTCTTTCCGACTTTATCAAAATATGTTCCGCTTACAAAAGCTGTATCAACATCTGCAAGCTTCGCAAGATTAGTAATCTCATCTTCAGGAAGACCCTTATCAATAGCTACCGCTACACTTCCGCCACAAACTGTAGCAAGATATATAACAAGCCACTCATATGAGTTCTCTCCAACTATAGCAACCCTCTTATCCTTAAGTTTCTTGCTGTACATCCAGGTTCCAAATGCTACAACATCATCCTTCAAGTCCAGGAAAGTCTTTCTCATCTCACCTGTCTCACACGGATAAACAAATGCTGTATAATCCGGAATCTCGCGCGCATTTCTGAAAATCATATCCTTGATGTCATTCATTTCAGGCACATCAAAGTATGGGTATGGTTTATTCTTCATGTATTTTACCTTTCATCTTTCGGCCAAATCATGTCGGCTCAGTAAATCACTTACGCCCCTTTTTCAGCTTCTTCCTTACCAAGGGCATTTACAACATTTCCTTCAATCATATCTTCTCTAACAAATGTAATAAGATCTTCTTCAGTCAGATTCTCATCCTGAACAATACGTGTTGCCTGACGATCAATACAGCGCTCAAAATAGTTACGAACAAGACGTGCATTAGCGAAGTTCTTTGTATTACCCTCTGCGATTCCACGCAGATATGTTTCTGCCATATATGCAGCATTCGGAGTCAGAACATAATCTGTCTCCTCTCACATAAACTTAAATATCTCCATGAGCTCACTACTTGAGTAATCAGGGAAGTGAATGTACTTATTAAATCTTGATCTAAGACCAGGGTTGGATTCGATAAACTCTCTCATCTCATCTGTATATCCGGCAACGATAACAACAAAGTCATCACGATCATCTTCCATTCTCTTCAGGAGTATATCAACAGCTTCCTGTCCATAGTCTCCCGAATCCTTATTATGTGTAAGCGTATATGCCTCATCTATGAAGAGGATACCACCGATAGCTCGGTCAATAACCTCTGTTGTCTTAAGAGCTGTACCACCTGAATAGTGATCAACCAGACCTGAACGGTCAACCTCTATAAACTGACCGCGGCTAACAAGTCCAAGCTGTTTATATATCTTAGCAAGGATACGAGCAATAGTTGTCTTACCTGTACCAGGGTTACCCGTAAATACCAGGTGGAATGACATATCTATACGACGAAGTCCTGCTCTCTCTCTAAGCTTACGAACCTTGATGATGTTGATGAGGTGCATAACATCATCCTTAACTGTAGCAAGACCTGTAAGTGCCTGAAGTTCTTTAACAAGTTCATCAAGTGACTTCTCAACTTCATCAGACTCATCATGTCTTCTTCTGCCGACTCTTCCTTCACCACGCTTAAATACAGCGTCTTCCGGCTCTTCTTCAGGTTGGAAGTTAAGGAATTCTGAAACGTCATCGGCACGTTTCTTCTGAATATTATAACCGGATATATTAATAGCTTTCTTAGTAACAAACTGACCTGACTTTGCGTCAAATGTACTTATTGTCTGAAGATCCGGATCTGTTTTATCTGCAAACTGTGCTGTCTGTTCACTTCTTTCTGAACCAGCTCCTGCTCCGGCAGCTTCTGCTGATCTAAGTACACTTGTGTGAGGTGATGTAACAATACCTGCACTGTTAAGTGTAGCGTTCATAACTGCTACGTAATCTGTAAGAATACGTTTTACCTCATCAGATGCTCCTTCATAAGCGATGAATCCTTCACCGAGTTTTCTGAAACAATCAACGATAAACTTAGACTTAGCAATACTTCTGCTTCCTGCTTCATTCATAGAAGCTCTGTCCGACTCGATAAAGTATGATAATGATTTTGGAGGTTCAGACAAGAATCTGTGATCCTGACATTTCTGCCCAACTAGTTCAAGGAATTTTGCCTCTGACAGAATCATTCGAAGATTAATCTTGATATACTCCATCTGATCCTCGATATTTCCATTGTCCTGTTCATACAGGAAACCAAGAAATATCATCACATCGTATCTGAACAGATCACGAAGTGGCATGTGCGCATCCGTAGGATAAATTTCACTTTGGTTTACTTCATCTGCATAAGTAATGCATTCTGCAACCATGTTCTGCAAATTTTTTACATTCATAGCTGATCTCCCATCTCCCATCATTTAATTTTGAATAATAGTGTGTTTTTTTATTTTAACATATTTGACATTCATAATAAAGAATAAAAATATATCATACTTCCATTATCGATTTGTACATTTTTAACGCTCTGGCGTTCTTTTTGACGTCATGTACCCTTACAAATGGGCATCCGGCCTGGGCTGCCATAATGGTCGTCACCATAGTTCCCTCTTCCCTTTCTTCAACAGGAAGACCGAGCGCATTTCCGATAAATGTCTTTCTGGATGTACCCAGAAGAACAGGATACGAAACTGCCTCACATATATCCTTCAGATATTTCATTATCGCAAGATTCTCTTCCTGAGTTCTTCCGAAACCAACTCCCGGATCGACTATGATATTCTCTTTCAGAACTCCCGCATTTACAGCCGCTTCGGCCATTTCGTTTATCTGACCGATAAGTTCTTCAGCGTATACCTTCATGTCTCTGACAACATTCGATGCCTCTGACGCAGGTACATGAACCTTTGTTCCTTCATCAGCGAGTTTCTTCTCCCCCTCAGGAGTAGGTCTCGCACTATGCATCAGTATTACGGGAACTCCCGTTTTCACAGCAACACTTGCCATAGTTCTGTCTTCATCACCTTCATAGCCTTTGTAAGAACAGTTGTCCAACTTAAATCCCCAGACATCATTTATCACATCCGCCCCGTTTTTGATAGCTTCTTCAACGACGCAGGCTTTATAACTATCAACAGATATAGGAACGTCAAATCTCTCTTTGATCGCAGATATTACACTGCAGACCCTGTTTATCTCTTCGTCGGGAGCAACCTTCTGAAATCCCGGTCGTGTACTCTCACCACCGATATCGATTATATCCGCTCCTTCTTCAAGCATTTCTTCCACGTGTCTTAATGCAACATCTTTATCACAATAGTTTCCACCATCCGAAAAAGAATCAGGTGTTACATTAAGTATCCCCATGACATAAGTACTTTCTCCGTTAAGATCAAAATGTCTGTTACCTATCTTCATGATTTTCCCTCTTTTGTTTTTTACATATGCATAAGTCCAGCCACAAGAAGCCCCAGAAGGCATCCCATTCCAACCTGGAACGGTGTGTGGCCCACAAATTCTTTAAGCTTATCCTCGTACGAAAGTTCATTTCCGCTCAGCTTTTCCAGAAGGTCCATCATCTCATTCAAAACCTTTGCCTGCTTTCCGGTTTCAAGTCTGACTCCCATAGCATCATGCATGACAACTATGGCCAGTATTGTTGCTACCGCAAATACCGGCGAACTGAATCCGCATTCAAGCCCCGCTGATAAAGCTACCGCCGAAACAGTCGCAGAATGTCCGCTCGGCATACCACCGTCTCCGAACAGTCTCTCCAACTGAAGCTTTTTATTTACTATGAGAAATATTATGGTTTTCAGAACCTGAGCCATAGCCCAGCCCAAAACACCGCTCATAAGTATTTTGTTTGTTACAATCTGATTAAATATATTCATATCTTTCCCGACTTTTCCATTATTTTTTACTCAACTGATTTCTACATTTATTTCAGATATTTTTTCAGGTACTTCCCGGTATATGAACTTCTCTTTCTTGCAACCTCTTCCGGTGTTCCCTGTGTTACCACAGTACCACCTCCGTTTCCTCCTTCAGGTCCCATATCTATGATATAATCAGCCTGTTTTATAACATCCATATTGTGTTCAATAACAATTACTGTATTTCCTCCATCCGCAAACTGTTGCAGGATCAGAAGAAGCTTCTTAACATCGTCAAAATGAAGTCCCGTAGTCGGTTCATCCAAAATGTATACGGTATTTCCCGTACTTCTCTTTGAGAGCTCCGTTGCAAGCTTTATTCGCTGCGCCTCTCCTCCCGAAAGTGTCGTGGATGGCTGGCCCAGTTTTATATATCCAAGTCCGACATCCTGAAGTGTTTTAATCTTTCTGTATATGCTTGGAACCGCCTCAAAGAATTCACAGGCTTCATCCACAGACATATCAAGAACTTCGAATATGTTCTTGCCCTTGTATCTTACTTCAAGAGTTTCCCTATTGTATCTCTTTCCTCCGCAGACTTCACACGGTACATATATATCCGGAAGAAAATGCATCTCTATCTTATTGATTCCGTCACCCTTACAAGCCTCACATCTTCCGCCCGAAACATTGAACGAAAATCTACCCTTATTATACCCCATAACCTTGGCATCTTTCGTTTCTGCAAAGATAGCTCTAATCTGATCAAATACTCCCGTATAAGTAGCCGGGTTCGATCTCGGTGTCCTTCCTATAGGAGACTGATCTATATCAATAACCTTATCAAGGCTGTCATATCCTATCAGATCATCATGTTTACCCGGTTTTACTCTGGCTCTGTTAAGATCTCTGAGCAGTCTCTTTTTTACGATCTCATTTATCAGAGAACTCTTTCCCGAACCGGAAACTCCGGTAACAACCGTAAAGATACCCAGAGGAATCTGAACATCGATATTCTTCAGATTGTTTTCTCTGGCACCCTTAACTGTCATCCAACCTGTAGGCGTTCTTCTCTCTGACGGAACAGGAATTATCTCCTTACCGCTCAGGTACTGTCCGGTTATGGATTTCTTACTCTTTATTATATCATCTATAGTGCCTTCGGCAACGATATTTCCACCCTTTATTCCTGCTTTTGGACCAATATCCACTATATAGTCCGCCGCACGCATGGTATCTTCATCATGCTCCACGACTATAAGGGTATTTCCCAGATCCTGAAGTCTCTTCAGCGATGTTATAAGCTTGTCATTATCTCTCTGATGAAGTCCTATGGAAGGCTCATCGAGAATATATGTAACACCTACCAGTCCGGAACCGATCTGAGTCGCCAGTCGTATTCGCTGCGCCTCACCACCGGAAAGGGATGCAGTTGCACGACTGAGTGTCAGATAGTTAAGTCCGACATCCACCATGAATCTGAGTCTGTTCCTGATCTCGCGAAGAATATCCCTTCCGATCATTTCCTGTCGCTCTGTCAGTTCCAGATTTTCAACATACTGAGACAGCTCATCTATCGGCATCTCAGTTAGATCATATATATTCTTATCTCCAATCGTAACAGCGAGTGATGCCGGCTTTAACCTCTTTCCTCCACAGACCTTACACGGAGTATATGTCATATAAGATTCGTAATCTGATTTCATATCTTCAGACCCCGAATACTTATATCTCTCTTCAACATTTGCTATAAGCCCTTCGAACGAATGGGTAAATGTACTCCTCCTCGTTCTCTGACTTTGATAATGAATCGATATCCTTCGTCCCTTGGTTCCGTTCATTATCACATCCTTCGCCTCGTCCGGCAGATCACGATACGGAACGTCCATCGAGAATTCATAAGCCTCCGAAAGCGCCACAAGAAGAGCATGTGAAAATGACTTCGCATCTCCACTGGACGCCCATCCTGATACTGCAATAGCTCCCTCATTCAGACTTCTTGACTTATCAGGTATCATCAGATCCGGATCCAGTTTCCTTTCCCAACCTATACCTGTACATGCAGGACAAGCTCCGAACGGATTGTTGAAAGAAAATGATCTCGGTTCTATCTCTTCTATGGATATATTACAATAAGGACAGGAAAAGCTATCCGAATATGTGTATGTTTCTCCACCTATAACTTCTACTTCAACCGTTCCTTCCGCCTGCTTTAATGCAGTCTCAAGGGAACTCGCAAGTCTTGACTCGATTCCTTCTTTTATCACAAGACGATCAACAACTATGCTGATACTGTGCTTTATATTCTTCTCCAGCTTTATCTCTTCATCGAGAGTATACATATTTCCATCTACAAGCACACGAACAAAGCCGCTTTTCTTCGCACGTTGAAGCAGCTTCTCATGAGTACCTTTTCGTCCTCTTACAACCGGAGCCAGTACCTGAAACTTTGTTTTTTCCGGAAGATCCATGATCTGATCCACCATCTGATCCACCGTCTGTCTCTCGATAACTCTTCCGCAGTTCGGGCAATGAGGTGTACCTATTCTTGCATATAAAAGTCTGAGATAATCATATATCTCCGTTACCGTCCCCACCGTCGATCTGGGATTCTTGTTAGTAGACTTCTGGTCTATAGATATAGCCGGCGACAAACCTTCTATCTTATCTACATCCGGCTTATCTGCCTGTCCCAAAAACATTCTCGCATATGATGACAGAGATTCCATGTATCTTCTCTGTCCTTCGGCATAGATAGTATCAAATGCCAAAGAAGATTTTCCGGAACCGGAAAGACCGGTAAACACTATGAATTTATTTCGAGGCAGAGTTACATTTACATTATTAAGGTTATGTTCTCTGGCCCCCTGAACGGTTATATACTTTATCTCACTCATTTTATCTAATTAATACCTTTGTGCTAAAAATCTATTCCGGCATAAACATCAAAGTCGACTGATTTCTCATAACTGTAATTCGGATCAGTTTCTCCAAGCCATTTCTCGTACTTGGTTTCCATATAACTCCTTCTTTTTCCGACAATAAGCTCTTCCTTCTTCTTGTCAGTTGCATTTCTGTCTGTCAAAGCCTTCATGAAAAATATATGATAACCGTATTCCGATTCAGTAACCAGACTGTATGAACCATCTTCAAGATCGTATAAGTTCTCGGCAATCTCTTCACCGTATATTCCTCTGATCTCGGAAGGGGTCATCGTATAGTACGAAGAATTATACAGACCGTAGTACTCTGCAAGTCCCTCTATATTAGTACTGCTGGGATTATTGGACGAAGTACCGTTATTTACATCACTTTCGATAGGATTTATCAACGTATTGTATGCCTGAAGAGCCCTCTCATACTGAGCCTGTCTCTCATCATCCTGAAACTTGGTTACATCTCCGCTCGAAGCAACCGTATAGCAGTCAAAATACAGATCGTAAAATGTCGTCTCTCGCGCGTCCTCATCCGAAACCTCAATGGCTGCAGAATCAATTATTGCATTATAAACCTTTCTGGCCACTGCATTTTCCTGCATAACATTTTGAATCATATTGTAATCCAGCTGCATGGTAGATATCTGTTCATCAGTCAGATTCTTGTAAAATCTTCCGGCCTCTTCTACAACGGCATCCGACTCTTCCTGAGTAAGTGCCACTTTATACTCATTCGCTCTGGACGCAAGCAGTTTTACATGAACTATGTCCTCTATAATATCTTTTCGGGTAACATCTTCCATATTTGCACTTTTATTTCTGGTAACCGATATATCAACATCCCATATACCGCTCCCGTAAGTTTTTTCATAGTCTTCCTTAACGGTATCGGCATACAGATAAACCTCACCAAGGCTTATATTATTTCCCGCAAATGTAAGCACGGTATCGGCCGCCTTAACAGCCGTATCCTTTGAGGCTCCGCAGGCGCAGATGTTCACAGTCATCGATACCAGCATAGTAAATGCCGCCACCTTCTTTACGAACGTTCTTTTATTATGTTTCATATTTTTTCTCGCATACTTGTTCATCAATCGCATTATTCCTTTATTATGAGATTATCATATATATCATCGATAA
>JAFZXD010000032.1 GCA_017616955.1 Eubacterium sp.
AGTACAGCTTCCAAGTGATGAGATGAAAGGACGTATTATCGGACGAGAGGGTCGTAACATACGTACACTTGAAACTCTCACAGGTGTTGATCTTATTATCGACGATACACCTGAGGCAGTTGTTCTTTCAAGTTTCGATGCAGTAAGACGTGAAGTTGCACGTATTGCTCTTGAGAAACTCATCGTTGATGGACGTATCCATCCGGCCAGAATCGAAGAGATGGTTGAGAAGGCTAAGAAAGAAGTCGAAGCCAAGATGAAAGAAGACGGAGAGGCTGCCGCCCTTGAGGTTGGAGTACATGGACTTCATCCTGAGCTTATCAAGCTTCTGGGTAGAATGAAGTTCAGAACAAGTTATGGTCAGAACGTGCTTAAGCATTCTGTGGAGGTTGCTCATCTGAGCGGTCTTCTGGCGGGAGAATTAGGTGAGGATGTAAAACTTGCCAAGAGAGCCGGTCTGCTTCATGATATCGGTAAATCTATCGATCATGAGATGGAAGGTTCACATGTTACTATCGGTGTAGATCTTTGCAAGAAATACAAAGAGAATAATACAGTCATCAATGCGGTTGCTTCACATCATGGAGATTGCGAAGCAGAATCTCTTATCGCTAGTATCGTACAGGCTGCTGATGCTATATCAGCTGCACGTCCAGGTGCTAGAAGAGAAACTCTTGAAACGTATACCACAAGACTTACAAAGCTTGAGGATATAGCAAATGGTTTCGATGGGGTAGACAAATCCTTTGCCATTCAGGCAGGTAGAGAAATCAGGGTATCAGTTGTTCCTGAGAAGATCAGTGATGCAGATATGGTACTTCTTGCTCGTGATATCTCAAAACAGATTGAAGATGAGCTAGAGTATCCTGGACAGATTAAGGTTAGCTTGATCCGTGAGTCCAGAATTACTGATTATGCGAAGTAAATGAGAATACCACCTGTTTTCCTTAGGGAGAACGGGTGGTATATTAAGTTTAAGGAGAAATTCGCAGTTCAGGAATATGTCTTCTCAACTCAGTTCGCACACGGTGCGGGTGCCCCTAGGTGTACTAAGCTCTCACTTCGCACGTTGTGCTCGTGAATCGCTAAGTGCACAGACCCGCAACGGTCTCGAAGACATATTCCTAACTGCTATATATGAGTGGGAGAGAGAAGGGGGGAGACAATGCTTTTATATCATTATTTTGATAAGAAGACCGGACCTTTTAAGAATTTGTCCGATCTTAGTATAGATGAAGCGAATAGAGTATTGAGGTTGATTAAAGAAACAAAACCTGATTCTATGTGTGCAAAGAGAGCGGAGAGTTATATATCGGATAGGAGAAGGTTTGAAGATATTCTGAGGGCGGAATTTATTAAAAAGGGTGGTAAGATAGAACGAAAGGTTCCTCATTATTTGGTTGTTGGAAAGTGTCCCTGGTTACAGAGCTGGTATGAGGATTGTGATTTTATAGAGATTGATACAGATGACTTAGATCTTAATACAGTGTCATTTACCTATGGAGATTCACACCCGACATTCAGTGATAAGGTTAATGATGTGAAAGAGTATAGAAAAAAGCTCTATACTTACGATGAAATACTTGAGTTGATTGAAAAGTATGGTTTGCCACAGGATTGGAATCCTGATGGGGAGTTCGGACCTGAACGGTATATTGAAGTTCATGTATGGAGTGATAGAGGTATTCTGTAGGAGAAGGTGGTATATATAATGATTTATGAGATTAAAGATTCGAATGAAAAAAAAGATATAGCCAGAACAGTTTTAGAAGCCTTGGATGAATGGTTTGAGGTGGAAGAGAGTCGTGAGGGTTATATCAGAGACTGCGCAGACTGGACTTTTCTGGCTGCGAAGGATAATGATAATGTTATGGGATTCCTGTGTTTGAAAGAAACAGGGAATGCGACTGTGGAACTTGCTGTTATGGGAGTGTTGAAGGAGTATCATAGAACCGGAGTCGGTCGTCAACTTGTTGAAAAGGCTAAAGAATTAGCTAAAGCCGCAGGATATGAATTTATGCAGGTTAAGACCGTTAAGATGGGAATGTATGAAGATTATGACAAGACAAACTTATTTTATATAGGTTGTGGATTTAAGGAGTTAGAGGTGTTTCCTCTTTTATGGGATGAGGCAAATCCTTGTCAGATATATGTGATGTATTTGAATTAATTAGTAATATTTCATAGCTGGTTTTAATAAAATTCATAGTAAACTAATCGTAGAAATCCTTTATTTATAAGGGTTTTCCACAAGTAAACTATACGTCGGTTGTATTTGAAGGATAGATGTTATAAGGTGCAATCGGAGGTGGAAATATGGATGCAAGTAAATTCGGTTGCTTTGTAGCCGATAGAAGAAAAGAACTTAATATGACGCAAAAAGATCTGGCTGCAAAAATCCAAGTGACCGACAAAGCTGTTAGTAAATGGGAAAGAGGATTAGGATTTCCGGATATTAATTCATTAGAACCATTGGCTGATGCTTTAGATGTATCCATAATAGAGCTTATGAAATCAGAAAGAATGATCAAAGATGATACTAACAAGGATGTTGAAGAAGTAGTAAATGACGTTATGAATGTAGCTAAAGAAGAGGCTGAAGAAAAGCGTAAGCTGATCATATATACTGTTACGATAACAGCATTTCTTCTTTCTGTAGTTGAGATAATATTAAGTTTTAAGTGGAATTCCGGAAAACTTAGGCTTTCGGGTACTATCCCGTATACAGCTATACTTCCCGGAATGCTTATGATTATCTATGGTTTATTATGTAAGATAAGAGGAAGACAGACTCATGGGGTATGGGCGCTTGGAATATGTTTGTTACTAGTACCTGTTATACTTTATGGGGCGGCATTTCTTATATGTGCAATCTTCAATTCATAAATTTTTTGGGAAATAAATTATATAAAAACGACAGGCGAGCTGAATGATAGTATTTTACTATTGTTTGGCTCGTTTTTGATTATGAATAATCACATTGATTTAGTTCGCAATTATGTTAGAATGAGATTATATTTTATTTAGGGTCTAGGGGAGTGTTACTAAGTGGAATTAAAGAAGCTGACAAATGATTCGCCGGATATTGAGGTGCTGGAAGAAATAAATGTAGAAGCTATTCCTGAATGTGAAAGGAATTCTTTGAGAAGCCTTATGGACACCGGTGCAACTGTTCTTGGTATATATGATGATAGACCTGTTGGATTTTTGGTTATAAGAGAATATAAGAATATTCTTTATCTGGCTTATCTGGCAGTGAATAGTATACTGCGTTCTAAGGGATTAGGCGGAAAGGCTCTGGAAGAACTTGTATCAAACAATCCCGATTCTATGATAGTGGTAGAATATGAAGCTCCAAATCTATCTTCCCCGAATAATGAATTAAATAACCGACGGAAGAATTTCTATAAAAGAAATGGATTCCGTGAAACCGGATATAATACATTTTATGATGATACGGAATTTGAGATAGGATGCGCAGGTATAGAGTTTGATGTTGAGTTATTTGGTGAATTCACAGAGTATTTGAGTACGATAGTATCAGATCATATCCCAAAACCATACAAAAAAGCATAGAAAATGATTGGCATGAATTATGAAAATATATAAAGCGGAATTTGAAGATTTAAATGATATATTAAAGTTGCAGTATCTTGCATATCAAAGTGAGGCTGCTTTATTTGGTACGGATGATATACCTCCGTTAAAGCAGACGATAGCTGAAGTTGAAGAAGAGTATCACAAAGGAATTATTCTTAAGATGGTCTCAGATGATGATGTGATTATTGGCTCGGTTCGTGCAAAGGAAGATAAAGGAACTGCGTACATAGGAAAACTTATGATTCATCCGGATTACAGATGTCACGGATATGGAAGCAAACTACTATCAGCAATTGAAGATTGTTATCCCGGAAAAAGATATGAGTTATTTACAAGTACAAGAAGCGTGGATAATATACGGCTATATCATAAAATGGGTTATGACATTTACAAGAAAGAACAGGTAAATGATGAACTCATCTTTGTTTATATGGAGAAGATAAAGGACAAAACAAAGAATCCATGGGAAGAGATAAGTATTAATGACTATGAGAAGCATATGAGTTTGGATAGTGTTATGCAGCTTCAGACTCTGAATAAGATCATGAAGGCTCAGTTTGATGATTATGATATATCTACGGCCATGATTCTTGGGGTGGCCGGAGGAAATGGTCTAGAACATGTTGATAAAAATAAGTATAGCAGAGTTTTTGGAATAGATATCAATGAAGAATATTTAAAGACAGTATCAGAGAGATATTCTTCCACGGATATGTTAGGTGATGTTTTGGAATGTATCCAATTAGACTTGATAAAAGATGTTAGTATACTTCCGGATGCAGAACTTATTATAGCTAATCTATTGATAGAATATATAGGTTATGAAGCATTTGCAGAGGTTGTAAATCATGTTAAGCCTAGATATGTATCCTGTGTAATTCAGATCAATAATGATGAAAATAACTGGGTTTCTGATTCTCCGTACCTGCATGCTTTTGATGGACTTGAGCAAGTTCATCATCAGATGGAAGAATCGGAACTTGAAAAAGTTATGGAAGATATAAAGTATACGAAAATAAGACACTGCACAGAAAAGCTTCCGAACGGAAAAGCTTTAGTTAGGATGGATTTTACAAAGAACTAAATGTGAAGAGGGCTTAGGAATTGTATAACGGTAAAGTAAGAGGACAAAAACGAAAACTTAAAAAATTGTTAAAGTATATTGAAGAGATAGAACCATATAAAGATTTAGAAAATGTCAATGAATACAAATTTGAACATTTTCATGTTCCCAGTTCTGTTTGGTGATAAAACATATGTTTCGAATATCTGGTTTTATGGTGAGATGAAAGATTTTTGATTGACACAACGGATGATTCAAGATAGGGAGTTAAGGGATGAGTGAGTGTAGTAAAGAAAGAAAAAAACAATTAAGCGTTGACCTGTGGATTATTGCAATCACGATGGTAGCAGTACTGGTGCTGGTCGTTGGGGTAAGTGGGAGTAGATTGAACAACTTTGCATATGATCAGACTAAGAACATTTTGCTTAGGGTTGCTGTTATTGGAATATGTTGTCAATATGGTCTGGCAGGATTAGGGATTACTATAGTATCACTTATCAGGAAGGAGAAGTTCACTCAGTTTGGGTTGACTAAAAAGAATATAGTACCGGCTGTTTTATTGAGTCTGGCTTGTTGTATACCCGATTTTATATATTGTCTTATTAGTGGACAGGTACATGCGTGGTGTCCGTTCTGGGATGTAAATACTACGAGGGAAGTGTTAACAAGTGCGTTCCCTTATAATGTTATCGCATACATTATAACTGCAATATGCTGGGGATTTTTCGAAGGTTTTAACTATGTAGTTATAAGGGACAAAATAAGTGAGATGCATCCGTCAAAATATCGTTTCTGGGACTGGGGCGCATTTGTGTGTGCAATCATGTGTATCCTGGTTCATGGAGCGGTAGGTGTGAGTCCGGAAGCTTTGATAGAAATGGTTACAACTATAATACTGATCTACGGTATGCTGATAGTCAGGAAAGAAACCGGAAATGCTTGGGGCTGTGTAGTTATATTCTTTGTTTACTGGAATGCTTTATAGAAAAAGATAATATAAGACTACAATGACTTTCTTTAAGTGTGAAAGTATTCGGGAAATTATATAATCTCGCATTGTGACGAAT
>JAFZXD010000033.1 GCA_017616955.1 Eubacterium sp.
ATAAATTCATTTCAGCTAGATTTATAAAACCACTTCTTATCCTTTTTATTCTTGCGATTACATTTAACACATCCATATCAGACGCCGCATCAGATGTCGTAACCAACCCCAATTCACTTCACAAAATAGAAAAAGAGGACGGAGATGACTGCTATTATCTCGAAGAAACAAATGACTTTGTAGTAGTTTCCACCGATGGATATATACGTACATACTTCCGCCCTGATAGAGGCAAGGATTATTTTGATAAACAATAATAATCCCTTACAATTATAATTTCGTTGTCCACTGGGTGCAGTCCCAGATTTTGGTTGCGATATCTTCATAGAATTCCGGTTCGTGGCATACCATAAGGATGCTTCCCTTGTATTCTTTGAGTGCTCTGGCGAGTTCTTCTTTAGCATCGACATCCAAATGGTTCGTAGGCTCGTCGAGCACAAGAAGGTTTGACTCTCTGTTTATGAGTTTACAAAGTCTTACTTTTGCCTGCTCTCCTCCCGAGAGTACTTTACACTTACTTTCGATATGCTTTGTAGTAAGTCCGCACTTAGCTAGTGCCGAACGCACTTCGTACTGAGTGAATCCCGGAAATTCATTCCAGATTTCCTGAAGACAAGTAGTCTCAATATCCGCAGGCATTTCCTGCTCAAAGTATCCCACTTCCAGATTCTCACCTAATTCCACTGTACCTTGAAGCGCAGGTATGATACCCAGAATACTTTTCAGAAGTGTTGATTTTCCGATTCCATTTGCTCCTGTAAGGACTATTCGGGAGCCACGCTCCATCGATACTGAGAGAGGTGATGAAAGCGGTTCATCATATCCTATTATAAGGTCCTTAGTCTCAAAGAGTATCTTACTCGGAGTTTTGGCAACCTTGAAATGAAACTCCGGCTTTGGCTTATCGTATATCTTCTCGATTATGTCCATGTTATCCAGTTTCTTCTGGCGTGACATGGCCATATTTCTTGTTGCAACTCTTGCCTTATTACGGGCAACAAAGTCTTTAAGCTCAGCTATCTCCTGCTGCTGACGATTATATGCAGCTTCTCTCTGAGCCTTTTTCATCTCATATACTTCCTGGAACTTGTCATAGTCTCCGACATATCTGTCCAGACTGTGATACTGTCCATCCATATGGTAGATGATGTTTATAACACTGTTTAAGAACGGAATATCATGCGATATGAGTATGAACGCATTTTCATAATCCTGAAGATATCTCTTAAGCCATGCGATATGTTCTGCATCGAGATAGTTCGTTGGCTCGTCCAGAAGAAGGATATCCGGCTTCTCAAGCAGAAGCTTTCCCAGAAGAATCTTAGTTCTCTGACCACCCGAAAGTTCTGTTACATCTCTGTCCAGTCCGAGATCAAGAAGTCCAAGCGCTCTTGCCACTTCTTCAACCTTGGCATCTATCATATAGAAGTCGTGATTTGTCAGAAGGTCCTGAATCGTTCCTGTTTCTTCCATATAAGAGTTCATTTCTTCTTCGGTTGCGTCACCCATCTTCTCATATAACTCATTCATTCTGGCTTCCATCTCGAATAATGAGTCAAATGCACTTGCAAGCACATCCTTTATGGTCATGCCTTCCTTAAGAACAGCATGCTGATCCAAATATCCTACTTTAACATTTTTTGCCCATTCAATCTTCCCTTCATCCGGCTGGAGTTTTCCGGTTATGATATTCATGAATGTGGACTTTCCCTCGCCATTAGCTCCGATAAGTCCTATATGTTCTCCCGCGAGAAGTCTGAATGATACATCTTCAAATATTGCCCTGTCTCCAAAACCATGAGTCAGGTGTTCTACATTCAAAATACTCAAATCTTTTTCCCTCTTATTCTCTGATTTACTATATTACTCTGTCATCTTTCAAAGCTCAGAAAACTATACATCACCAACCGCAAATTTACAATCATAAAATGAATATAAGCGTAAAAAGACCCCGCCTTTTGGGCGAGGTCCTTTAAAGGATTGATTTATTCAGCGGAGCCTTTAATACGCATATATTTAATCAGTTCAAAAATCTATTCGGCAGTTCAACATTAAACTCTTTAGCAAGCTTTATAAAATCATCTGTTCTTATAGTTTGAAGCTTGTCTTTTCTTATCGAAAGAACTTTTACCAGTATCTCGGCGGCCTTTTCTATAGTATGCATTAGCCCAAATGTCAGATCAAAAGTTTCTCCGGTTGCAAACATACCATGATGAGCCCATATAGCAGCATCATATGTTTCCATTAATTTCGCAGTTGCTGCAGCTATATCTTTACCTCCCGGGATCATCCATTCTACCACTCCGATCCCGTCCGGAAATACAACAGGACACTCCGTAGCCATCTCCCATAGTTCTCTGGTAAACACTTCATCCTTTAAAGGAAGTACAAATGTCAATGCTATAACATTGGTTGTATGAGCATGATATACAACTCGATAACGTCCATCAGTCAACTTTTTCTTTACCTGATGATTCATAAGATGAGAAGGTAATTCTGATGTGGGGACTCCTCCGTTAATAAATCCCCATACTATTCGATATTGTTCCCCTTTTTCATCTATCTCAATTATACCCACCGAATCATGCGGATCAGTCATCACATTTCTAAAGAACTTTCCTGATCCGGTCACCAGAAAAAACTCACCTGCCAGACCGGGAACAACTGCTCCGATAGATTTCCATTCGCCTTGAATAAAATTCTCGGAAACCTTTGCCACTTCTTCGTCCTTTATCCTATATGACAGATTACCACCATTTCTTTCATGCCAACCCATATTCCATCCGTCATCAGCCATTCTTATAAAGCCTTTAAAAAACTCCTCATCCTCTACTCTCATTTTATACACCACACCTCTCAAAACTATTAGTTTCTTTTTATTAATACATTTTCTTCATAATCTTTTACTTTGTTATACCATGTAAGATCGTCATCTACACCACACTGCAAACAGTACTCATCCCATACATATCCAAATGGGAATGTCTTTAACTGTTCCTGAAGGATCATAAGCTCTGTCATCCGGTTTTCTTCCTG
>JAFZXD010000034.1 GCA_017616955.1 Eubacterium sp.
AGATGAAGATCTTCCAAACATCAAGACTGTTCAGGATCTTGTAGATTACGTTGAGTCACATAAATAATTTTTTCAAAAATTAAAAAGGTTAAAAATTTTTACTTAAAATTTTTTAACCTTTTTCATTATAGTACATATCATTCTATTGTCAAGAGATTTTTACCCATATGCTTCCCAAATCCTTATGGATTCTTAAGATTTACCGTGCTTATAACAGAGCCGCAATATTCACATTTCCCTCTGGAATTGGCTCTGATCCTGTTTGAAGCACCGCATTTTTTACATATAACCTGCATGAATCCGACGCTCTGTCCGTCGTTCATTTGCGCTTCATATATTATGACGCAGGGATTTCTTCCCTGCTGCAGAGTACAGTTTACAAAATAACCGCATCTAAAAAGCCTCTCCAGTTCAACAAATATATCAAAATATTTTTTATCCAGAACCTGTGCCATTTCAAATGCGGTAACGTAGCCATTCTTATCCTTACAAAAGGCTGTATCGTATTTTTCCGCCAGGGCTATCTCACTGCTGTTCTTCCTGCTGCACCATATAAGATAAAATGCAGGCATCATAAGTGCTATAACAAGCGGAATATAATATTTTTCAAGTTCCCCATCATGTATGGCCCAGAAATCGAAACTGTAGAAGATAAGCATTCCGATTCCGAACTTAAACTGGAGACTTGCTTTCTTTTTATTTTTAGTTATCAGATCATGATTAAGATATGTTCTCGTCTGCTTCATCACATCACCCCCTGTTAACCGGATTAACCGTCCCCTGGAGCGGGGCCTGACATGCATAGCATTTACCCATAACACCGGCTCTGATACGATTCATCGAGCCGCAATTACTGCACTTACATACAACAAATCCAACGCCGTAATTCATACTCTGATCCGGCTGAGCATTATAGATATAAACCATCGGCAGACCTTTTGTATCAAGGTTACAATTAAGAAAGAATCCTTTTCTGAACAATGTTATGAGTTCAGCAAGAATCTTATCTCCGGGCTGTTGAAGAAGAGTACTGATTTCTCCCACTGTCACAAATCCATTCTCATCACTTCCAAATATTGTTTCATATCTCCTCGCCATTTCAACTCTTCTTCCGGCTTTAACTCCAAGCCAGAAGATAAATGCATCTATGGCCAAAAATATCAAGAAGAAAATGATCATACCGATTGATTTGAATATTATGAAATAGACAACACCAAACAGATTGAAGTCTCCCAAAATCATACCGAGTATCATCAGGGTTTTCTTCAATGTTTCTTCAGCTGCCGCTTTCTTTTCATTCAAATATCTTATATTCATGCATTTTTCCAATCTTTTGCCTTGATCTCTGCACGTCTGATCTTTCCACTGCTTGTCTTAGGGAGATCATCTACAAAATCTACGATCTTAGGTCTCTTGTACGAAGCAAGATTAGCCTTAAGATATTTCATAGTATCTTTTCTGAGTTTATCTGTAGCAACTGTTCCCTTTGTAAGAACGATCGAAGCTTTGATGGCCTGACCTCTTACGATGTCCGGCACGCTGGTAACTGCACATTCAAGAACATATGGAAGCTTCATGATCTCATTTTCTATCTCGAAAGGACCAACTCTGTAGCCTGCCGACTTTATAACATCGTCAACTCTTCCGATATAGTAAAGATATCCGTCATCATCCATATAAGCCGTGTCTCCGGTATGATAATAACCGTTGTGAAGTACGGCATTGGTCTTCTCTTCATCAAGATAATATCCCTTGTACAAACCGCAAGGAACCTTATCTGAAATCTTTACGCATATTTCTCCGGCCTGTCCCGGCTCAACTTCTCTGTCACCATCAGCGAGCAGATGAATATCGTAAAGCGGGCTTGGTTTGCCCATAGAGCCCGGTTTCGGATCCATACCCTTAAGGTTTGCAATGAGAAGAGTCGTTTCGGTCTGCCCGAATCCCTCCATGATCTTAAGTCCCGTCATCTTGTAGAACTTATCGTATATCTCAGGATTGAGTGCCTCACCTGCTGTTGATACATTTTTAAGTGAAGACAGATCAAACTTTCTCATATCAACATGTACAAGCATTCTGAATACCGTTGGAGGTGCACAGAACGAAGTCATACGATACTTTTCTATCATTGCCAGAATCTCTTTGGCAAAAAACTCATCATAATCATATGTGAATATAGATGCTTCCGAAAGCCACTGTCCGTATATCTTACCCCAGAGTGCTTTACCCCATCCTGTATCACTTATGGTAAAATGCATTCCTTCGCTATCTACCTGATGCCAGTACTTGGCAGTCACATAGTGTCCAAGCGGATATTTAAAACTATGGGCAGCCATCTTTGGATATGATGTAGTTCCTGATGTAAAGAACATGAGTGAAGTATCATCTCCACCTGCGGATTCTTCCGTTCTTTTAAATGAACTGGAGAAGAATCTTATATCTCTGTTGTAATTCGCCCAACCCTCTTTTGGATTTCCAACTATTATCTTAGTCTTAAGTCCCAAGTAATTCTTTGCAGCCTTATCCAGCTCACCAGAAACATCTCCGTCAGCAGTTACTATTGCTGCATTTATCTGAGCTGCTTTAAGTCTGTATTCAAAGTCCTTCTTTGTAAGATTTCCGGAAACAATGCTGTTCTTTCCGATACTTACACCGTCGGGAACGGTCGTATGCTCGCCTATAGTGACGATCCCGTTTGTATAGATGGTCGGATCGGTCTCGTTGGGAACTTCATCCCCGGTACCGAGTGTTACGTTGTTGCC
>JAFZXD010000035.1 GCA_017616955.1 Eubacterium sp.
ATCAAAGTTGGTTGCCCACATATATCCCAATGTTTCGCCGTTATAATTAAGCGGTAAAAATACTATTGTCTGAATTCCCGCACCTTGAAGAGACCTATACCAATCGGGGTTTACTTCTTCCAGCCATTCTCTGTCACGATCATCCTTTACTATGATGCTGGAGCTGTCACCCAATGTAAATCTCCAGGTTTCACTTATATCAAAGAAATCTTCGTCAAAGTATGTGTCCATCGGAAATAAACCACTACCCGGTTTAATAGCTTCACAAAATGTTTCACAAGTGTGCGTCGTACTATCCGTAAGAAGAATACAGCAATTATCAGAATCACACATATGACGAATATCCTCTATAACCTCTTCAAATGCCTTTCTTATGTCACTCGCACCACGTAGTTTGATGCAGGTCTGAAGAACCGCCGAAGAAGTGTCAGCTGAAAGACTTGCCTGTTGTTCCGTATCCTTATAAGGAGTCACATCATAAGTGTATAAACAATATCCTATGTTTTCTTCATCAGATTCAAGCGGAATCAAAAACATATTAAGCCATAGTCCCATCCTCGGAAGTTCCACATATGTATGCAGCGGCTGTCCCATAAAAGCCGCTCTGTAACAAAAATCCTCAAAGTTTTTATTCATTGGAAAATACCAATCATATGGAGAGTCCGGAACGAATGGATGCTTCAATGTTTCAAGCATATCATCATAATGAGCTTTATTACCCTCTACTATTCGGATATTTCCATAATCACCTTCTGAGAATCTTTCAACAGACATTATACACGTCTTATTCTTGTGCCCCTCCAGTATCTTTTTGAAATCCATAAGCAACCCCTCCTATTCATTTTTTCTAAAACCAAAACAAGTCAGACACCTTGGGATATAGCATCCAAAATGCCTAACTTGTCTAATAAACTATTTGAGAACCGGACCATCCTTGGTCATAACCATCTCCGTTTTATTTTCCGAATCATACTTTCTCCACTCAGGCATAGCTGTTCCATCATCATCTACGCCGTTAGGATTACCTGTCTTTACAAAATTTGCAAAGTAACTCGCCATCTGTCTTGCCAGATCGTAATGTCTTCCTCTAAACGGTCTCCAGCATTTACTTATGCTCTCGAACCAGAACCAGAGGTCAACCGAATGAAACGTTCCCGGATTATCTTCTCCCGGAATATCAGGATCAAAACAGTAGCAATAAAAGTCGCGAGTATACCCCTTCTCCTTATCTGCTGAAAGAGCAGCATCTAAAGATTTATAAATACTTCTTTTAACGGTATTGACTCCGTCAAATGTAAATTCATCACTTGTGTATCCCGTCATAATCGGAACATCAGGACACTCACCCGCCGCCATTCTCTTAAGCGGATCACCAACATAATTCTTTCCGTCCATGATAGGAAACATCTTCTTAGACATATCAGGTGGAGAATCAGGTGCAAATTCCATAGGTGAAAACTCAGCATAAAGATCACGAAGCTTAAATGCATCCATAGCACGTGCTTCTTCAAGGCTCTTAACTCCGATAAAATCAAAGAATTCCTCGCCTCTCTTTTCAGCTTCACTGAGATCTATAGGCTTAAAGATATCACCCTTCTGACCTTCCATATCGATCATTCCGCTCATTATAACAGCACCCTTTACAATGTGCTTGTTTGCTTCACAGGTAAGTTGCTGCAGTGTACTTCCACCACCTGCCGACTGACCTGCGATAGTAATCTTCTCCGGATCACCACCGAAAGAAGCGATATTTCTATACACCCAATGAAGACCAGCCTGCTGATCAAGAAGCCCAAAGTTTGCAGGAGCATCCGGACATTCCTTAGTAATCTCAGGATGCGCAAAGAATCCCATAAGTGCAAGTCTGTAGTTTACACTTACAACAATTATCCCTCTTCTTGCAAGTCTTTCACCATCGAATTCCATTTCAGGTGTATATCCCCACTGAAAAGCTCCGCCAAAGAACCATACCAGAACAGGAAGCTTCTCATCTGCGCTGTTTGCAGGAGTCCAAACATTAAGATACAGACAGTCTTCATCCATAGGAATATCCTTATCAACGTGCCATTCCTTGCAATATACATCATCACCTATACCCGGCTGATCCTGAATGGATATCGGTGCAAATGTATATGCTTCTCTTACACCTTCCCAGTTTTCGGCAGGCTGAGGCGCCCTCCACCTGTTCTTTCCAACCGGAGATGCTGCATAAGGAACCCCTTTGAATATCGTTACTCTTGGGTCTGCCGAGGGGATCCCTCGAAGACGACCGTTTTCTACTTCGACTTCTCTTAACATTTGTGTCTCCTTCCTCAAGTACATTATATATATTTTATCAGACACTTACAAAATATGCATGCTCTTGCACAAGCTTATCTTACTTGCCGTGGATTATTCTATATTGTTTTATAAAATGGTACCACCGGAAGCTGGTCCTCTGAATATAGGTTCGTTTCAAGCGGACAATCGTTCCATGCATAGCTTACAGCTGTAATATCGAGGTTGTCAGGAAGTTTTACGACCACTTCGTTTTCCGACACGAATTCTGCTTCAGCTGCATATCGCTTTCCACCCACAATGTATTCGAATCCTCGAATATTTGTTTCGTCACGGTTTTCATCTACGATTACCCCGATTCCGTGACCAAGTTTAAGTTTTACATCTTCTCCGAATTTAACTGTTACTGTATTTCCGCTATGAATTATTTCTTTTGCTTCAGGTCCCGGTGTATAGCTTCCTTTACCGTATACGAGAGCTTCGGCAGCAAGTGCAAGTCTTCTTCCAACTTCTTTTTTATTTGTCGGATGAAGGTCGTTGTACTCACCCAAATCGTAAGCCTGAATCATCGCAGCATTCGGAAGTTCCATGCACTGTCTCTGCGCTTCGGTAAGATATACTCTCCTCTCTCCGAAATCAGCCAGTCCGTTACTAAAAGCCGCAACCTGAACATACATCACCGGAAGTTTTGGATTGTCCCAAAGTTTCTTCCAGTCTTTGATCATAGCTTCAAATTCTTCTTTATAAGTTTCGCAACATTCTATATTTGATTCGCCCTGATAGAAGAAAACACCACGGTTTTTCTGTCTTCTCAGAGGATATATCATTCCATTGTAAACTCCTGTAGGCTTGTATGAGTAAAATGTCAGATTAGGGAGATAAGGCATCTCCTTTTTTATCTCATAATTCCACTCACCTTCAAGAGATATATCTTCTCCATCCAACGAATGGAACTTGTAATCCTTGCCCGGCATAAAGCCGCCTTCTTCTCGAAACACAAGCATTCTTATCTCGATATGATTGGTTCCTTTTTTCAGAACTCCCTTTGGAATCCTGTATATTCTAGGCGGATACAGATAACCTGTTTCACCAACAAATGTACCATTCACATATACCATATCAGAATCAATGATCGCCCCAAGATAAAGCTTTACTTCCTTATCGCTCCAGTCCTCAGGTATCTCAACATCTCTCTCTATGCATATACTCATGTTTCTTCCGGCAAGAGGTGTTCCCGTGAAGAATCCCGGAACATGAATTACACCTTTTTCTCCGGTTGTTTCACCAGTTTCGTATGGTGCAAATGCATTCTGTCTCCACTCGATATCAGTCTTCTGTTCATTGGCTATAGTATTCTGCACCCATTCGTCGTTTTGACATTTTTCAAACTCTTCCACATGAAGTCCCAGACTTCTCATGGTCTCTTCACTAATCCAAGATCTAATTGGAGTTCCTCCGATAGCAGTATTATATATTCCTATCGGAACCCCTTCCATAGCACGAAGATGCGAAGCAGTAAAATACGCAGTCGCACCCATATCATATATATCAGGCTTTTCAGCCGTCATCCATTTACCGCCCTCGATCAGTTCCTCGGTATGATGGAAGTTAAACTTCTCAGGTATCTTAAAGTACCTGATCATGTTGTCAGACACCTTATCAATCTCTTCCTCATATCTTTCCAAGGTTCTGTTTATCATCAGTTCCATATTGGATTGACCACCGCATATAAATACATCTCCGAATGTCACATTCCTGACATAAATCTGTTTTTCTTTATTTGAAACTTCTATAGTGTAATTACCGCCGGCCGAGCAGGATGTTAATCCCACTTCGAAGTAGCCATCCTGATCAGCCTCTACGGTATCACTGCATATGACCTCTTCAGCCACTCCTTCCATATCATCAGAATGTAACTTTACCAACGTAACGGTAACACTATCATAGGCATCTGTATATCCCCATACAACGTTATCAAAAGTATCACGTTGAAATATCAATCCATCGCTGAATATAGAAGAAAGCTTTAGCATTTGGTCACCTCATGATTATAACTTTTTTAATGTTCTTCTTACTGCTCCCGGTCCTTCGATCATGTCATTTAAATATCCCATAATCTTCTGAACCATATTTTCCTGTTCCAGGAGATTAACTCCAAACAGGTCTTCTTTGCTTAGTATATAGTTGATTCCCGATACATCATCTATCTTTCGTCCAAGCTTTATGCCCGCAACCAGTGGTGTAAGATCATCCAGAAGAGGATCTGAACTAAGTGTCATCTCACGTCCTTCATCATCCACACCCATCAGATATCTGAGCCATGCAGCTATTACAAAAGGTATGATCTTCAGATCATCAAGTTTACCTTCCTTCAGGTATGCCTTTATAGTTTCACCATATCTTATTACAAGCTTCTGACTTGTATCGGTTGCAATTCTCTGTGGCGTATCAGGCATAAATGGATTTGGAAGTCTTTCGGTCAGAACTTCATTTATGAAATCCTCAGGCTTGATAATCCCCGGATTCACAACAACTTTGAGTCCTTCTTGTCCCAAAGCGTAAACAAGATTCTTAAGATCCTCGTCCATCATTTCATCAGATATCTTGTTAAATCCAAGCAGACATCCACACACAGCAAGAGCTGTATGAAGCGGATTAAGGCAAGTTGTAACCTTCATTGTCTCGGCCTTATTAACAGTATCTCTGTCAGTCATATACACTCCCGCTTTTTCAAGAGGAGGACGTCCGTTAGGAAAACTGTCTTCGATTACAAGATACTCAGGAATCTCCGCATTTACAAACGGTGCGATATATGTATTCTTGCTTGTAACGATCGGAGCCATATTTTTGACGCCGAGTTTCTCCAGTTCTTCCGCAACTTCATCTGCCGGTCTTGGAGTTATCTTATCTATCATGCTCCATGGAAATGTCACCTTACTCTCATCTTCCAGATAGCTTATAAAGTCCTCTGAAACAAATCCGTTATCCAACCAGCCCTTAGCCATTGTAAGAACCGCTGCTTTAAGTTTGCTTCCGTTCTTACTGCAGTTATCCATACTTACAACTGCGATAGGGCACTTATTCTCTTTGAATCTGTAATAGAGAAGTGCTGCAACTATTCCCATAGCAGTTACTGATGCATCGGGTCCGTTCTTAATATCCTTTTCAGCAACCGGAAGGAGTTCTCCCGACATATCTTTTACCGCATAACCTTTTTCGGTTATTGTAAATGAGATCATCTGAAGAGACTCATTTGTCGCAATCTTCTTAAGCTCATCTTTTGAATCTTCATCTGCTTTTAATGCATTTCCTATTCCCGCAAGGACTCTCTTATCACTGTTTCCATCAGCTCTGAGCCCTACCGAAAGAGTAAGCATATCAAAAGGCTTATATATCTTGTCGATGATCTCTCCGTCAAAGTTGGACATAGCCACTATTCCGGTATCCATATCTCCTGAATCTATAAGCTTATCAACTATGCTGCCTATAAATCCTCTGAAGATATTTCCCGGTCCGAAATGAAGCCAGACCGGTCTTTTTAATGTATTTTCTCTTATCTTTTCTATATCATAATTCGGCAGGCTTATACCCACCTTTTCCCATTCCTGTTTCTCGTCAGATATACTCTTAACGCTTAATTCCATTTAATGGCCTCCATCTTATAATTTTATCCTTTTTTTGCTAACTTATCAAGTGTATCCCACGCTCCGAGGATATACATTATTCCAAGCGCACGGTCATAGAGACCATACCCCGGTCTGCACTTTTCTCCCCAGATGTGTCTTCCGTGATCGGGACGTATGTAACCATCAAATCCGGCATCATGATATGCCTTGATTATATCGAGTACACCTACATCTCCGTCACAGTCTCGATGCGAAACCTCACTGAAATCTCCGTTATCATATACCTTTACATTTCTGATATGTGCAAATGCTATTCTGTCGGCATGTTTTCTCACAATATCCGCAACATTGTTTTCGGAACTGGATCCCAGCGAACCTGAACAAAGTGTCAGACAGTTATAAGGATCATCAACCATCTTCAGGAATCTGTCGACGGATGCCTCATCAATAAGAAGTCTTGGAAGACCAAAGATATCCCATGGCGGATCATCCGGATGTATAGCCATCTTTATTCCGCACTCATGACATACAGGCATAAGCTTTGACAGGAAGTATCTCAGGTTCTCCCAAAGTGTTTCCTTATCGACTTCTTTATACTTCTCAAAAGATCTTTTAAACCTGCCATCCTTTCAGGTTCCCAGCCGGGCATTGTAAAGCCTTTGCATTCTCTTAAAATGTACTCAGCCATCTCCTCCGGATCCTGCTTGATCTTGGACTTCTCATAGAAAAGTGCTGTTGATCCGTCAGGAAGCGGATGGAAAAGGTCTGTTCTTGTCCAGTCAAATACGGGCATAAAGTTATAACATATAACCTTCACTCCGAATTCGGACAGATTTCTTATAGTCTGAATATAATTCTCAATATATTTATCTCTGTCAGGACCGGCTGTTTTTATATCATCATGAACATTTACCGATTCAACTACGCTCATTCCAAAGCCGTATTCATCAAGTTCATCCTTAACAGCCTGAATCTCTGACTTCTCCCAGACCTCTCCGGGCATTTTGTTGTGAAGAGCCCAGACTATCTCTTCAACTCCCGGAATCTGTTTAATATCAGACAGGGAAATAGTGTCATTGCCGGTACCATACCAGCGAAAAGACATTTTCATAAATAACCTCCTTAAATCATAATAGATATGCAGAAGGAAGCTCCCTGCCCTCCCTTAGAATAATAATCTTCTCAAGAACATTTTCCATGTCTGTTCCGTAGAAACGCAGTTTGTTTCTTCCCATTCTGCAATTAATGTAAGCGCTTACATTTCTGGCATGATTTAAAACCCCCTGCATCCAATCTCCCGTAACACCCGCTTCGTAGTTTTCAGAAACCACGCATTCGTATTTTACTTCCGAGATGTCTTCAGAGTTAACCAGATAAGCTATTTTCATCCTCTTTCCGAATCTAAATGGATTGGTTGGTTCCAGCTGGAATATAACCTCGCACATTCCTTCGGATTCCATATCAAACTCGTACTCAACGTATGGCGCATTCTCAGGTGTACTGCAGTTCTCTGTAACAGGAAATACCTTGATGGCATTTTCGTCACGACCAAGTGCATCCAGAACAACAAACTCTTTTCCATCCTGCGAAGGTTTGCTATCACAGAATTCGTCTGCGTTAATGATCACCATTCCGTCATTTTCATGAAGATGAGTCGACCGATGCACCGAAAGCTGAACCTCTATTGTTCCAAGAGGGTATCTTATATATACCGTTCCCGAAGTTACCTTGTCTGAATCTTCTTCCTCAGCCAGAAGTTTCTTATCCACCGTGAGTTTTATGTAATGAAGATTATCTTCGGGTGTCAGTCTTCCGGATTTTCTGTCCGTACGAACCCAATTATAATCCGAACCAACAGAATAATCAACATCAACACTTCCCGTCAGACCCAAAAATAGCTCTGCTTCTGCATATTCGTCATTTTCCACAAGATATTCGGTAATGACGAGTTTCTTTTTCGTCCAATCCTGACCACTTGTAGCACCTTCGTCTCCGAGAAGTCCCGCCATGATCTCACCGCGATTAACCGGAAATACCGTAGCAACTACAGGATTAGCACATTCTTCCGAATTCCAATATTTAAATCCAATATGTTCGGCCAGACCGAAGCCATCCCATTTTCCATCCGCCGCCTTGTGGAATTCATCCATAAGTCTACGGTCTTCATTCATAGCCTCTATAACTTTCTGTCCGAAATCATTTGCAGCCGCCATTCCAAGCGATGCAAAATAATGATTATAAGCTGTATATATCCACATCTTTACCAGATTCATTCCGGCAAGCACGTTGTATGATATAAGCTCTGTAAATGCATCTTTAAGTTTATCACAGCACTTTGCTTCAAGTTCTTTACAACACTCGATTATAGCTTCCGCCTGCTCGAGTATCTTCTTTGCTTCATATCTACTGTTGATCTTATATATCTTATCATTCAGATGTTCAGGTCTTCTGTTATGCATTAGTCTAGTATACTTAGTAAACATCTGTGCAAGCTTTTTCAGATTCGCTTCATCAAAAGCCTCTCCGAATTGCGCCTTTATCCAGCCTTCCATATATTCAGAAGTCTTGTTTACTGTATTTATTCCGTACTTATCATAGTCATAAGCCAGATCAAGGAAATATGAAAGCGGCATTTCCTGAAGTCCCAGATCACCGACATTTACTATCCAGAGTTTTCTGATTCCGTACTCATACGCCGTAGTCATCTGTTCCCAAACTTCCGGAAGGTAAGTCGAATTGTTCCACTCATATGAAACCGGATCACCGTGATAATCAAAGTGATAGTACATTCCGAAACCACCGGAGTGTTTTCTCATCTTCTCATCCGGAAGACTTCTGACATAACCGTGATTATCATCGCAGAGCATAAGGATTACATTCTCCAGCTCAGGATTATCCATAAGTCCTTCCACTTCGTCATTTCCATAGTAGAAAGGTTCAACCTCTTTGTAAAGCGCCAGCATTCGAGGTACTTCATTTAGGTTTTCATTTACCTCTTCTCTTATCAGCTGATTCTGTGTCTTAAGAACATCTCTCAGCAGATCTATGTTGTCCTTCAGAGTTGCATTTTCTCCAAGGATTTTGGAATCACACTCTCCTCGCATTCCAACTGTTATGACATTTTCCAGATGACCGTTTCTCTTCAGACCGTCTCGCCAGAATCTTGTTATTCCTTCACGGTTACTCCTGAAGTCCCAGGCATCTCCGTATATTGATTCAGGTCCGCGAACGTATCTGTATTCTTCACCGTGTCTGAGGCAAGGCTCATGATGAGAAAGTCCCATTACGACTCCAAGCTCATCCGCGAGTTCAGCACTTGCAAGTCCCGGTCCGTCCATAGCAAATCTTCCTGTCCACATAGCCGGCCAGAGATAATTGCCCTTCATACGAAGCAGAAGCTCAAACACTCCTTTGTACATCTCGCAGTTTATTCCTCCGAAATGTTTCATACACCAGTTACCAAATGCAGGCCACTCATCATTGATGAAGAATCCTCTGTATTCAACAGATGGTTCTTTTGAGATAAATGTATCTTCCGCCGATAGTTCCAGCTGTTCTTTTTCAGCCGGTATGACATTGGACCAGTTTACAAGCGGCGAAACACCGAGAAGTTCTGAAAGGTGGAACAATCCATAGATTGTTCCCCTTTTATCACTACCCGCTATTATAAGCATTTCTCTCGTTCCTTCTGTGACAGGATAGAAGCCGTATACTTCTCTTTTTCCTGTTACCGAGCTAAGATCAATAGTTCCTTTTTTGCTCAGTTCATCTATCAGAGCACTCTGCCCTGATATTCCAAAGATAACATATACCGGTTCGCTATCCACTGCCTTGTCTGCACTCTGCGACGTAAAATCCGACGCAGAGATCATTTCAGGCTCGAATCCCAAAACCGAACTTATGTCATCTCGTACAAGATCAGCTATCTTCAGAAGTCCCGATAAGGTATCTTCTTCATAGACAAAGCTGCTTCCTTTGTGTTTAGACAATAATATTCTGTTGTCCATATAACCCCCCTTGTATTAAATTAGTTCAAAACTCAGAAGCTGGAGGCCTCCGTGTCCTTTAAATGTTATATAAAATGGATACACGCCATCAGCAAGTTTGATGTCGGATACAAGACCGGTCCACACATTTCTGTTATCCACATCCATCTTTGCTATAACTTCTCCATCTATAGACGTTCTTACTTCAAATACTCCGTCTCCGTAACCTCTGACTTTAAGACATATCTTTGTGATACCCTTACAGTCATAATACTTGAAGCCGATAGTAGCATTATTATCTATTCCGGCGATAAATGCTTCCGGTTTATCCATATCCTCGTCACGTCTCTCAGTGATTTTAGGAACTCCCGGCGCACCTACATACAGATTATCTACATCAGTGAACAGGTTACATGCTGTATAAGCCATGTGCTCCCCCTTACCTGTAAGAGGTCCGTCATTCAGACCACAAGAAGTAATCTCTACCTGAGGAATCGAACCATCCTCAAGGAACTCAATCTTCTCTGCGCATCCCTGACGACTGTACCAGGTTCCATTGGTATGACGATGATAGAATATGTACCACTGACCTTCTATCTCAACTATACTTCCATGATTGTTTGCGCCATACATAGAAGGCTTATTCGCAGGTTTATATGTATCTATTCCGATATCGGCATTACTTACTATAACTCCTCCATATGTAAAAGGACCTCTCGGATCATCAGCCGTAGCATAGCACAGCTCATGCATAACGATAGATGAGTAGATAAAATAATACTTATCTCCTCTTTTTCTGATTGAAGAAGCTTCAAAAAACTCATGATCGACAAATGTTCCTCTGTCCTTATTCTCAACACCAGGAACAACAAATATAGGTTCTTCCTCGATAGTGAGCATATCCTCTCCGAGAACTGTAAGCATAGAACCTGTTCTTGACTTATCTCCTCTCGCACAGAATCCTGTATAGAGATATGTCTTTCCATCCTCTGTAAGAACTCCCGGATCAAACTGAGGTTCGTCCCCCGGTCTTTCTCCAAGTCTTGTTCCATCCTTGTAATGTACAAATCCCAGGAACTCATACTTACCTGCAGGTGTATCACAAACTGCAACAGAAACAACACTTATCTTATCAAGAACATAATAGAGATAATATCTTCCGTCAGGTCCCACAGTTACGTCCGGAGCATAGAGACACATCGTTCCATCCGGATTCTCCGGATCATCGGTCTTTTTGTAAATGACACCTTCATATCTCCAATTACCGAGATCATTTACAGGAGCAGAATAGCAGACATAATCTCCAAGACAGAATACCTGTCCGTCAAATATGTCATGAGAACCATATACATATATTCTATCTCCAAACACGTAAGGTTCACCATCCGGAATGTACTCCCATGAAGGAAGATACGGATTAATTGCTTCTTTCATAATTTATCCTTTCTTTTAATCTTTATATTTTGAGGTAACCTTTCAGCCGGTATTTTGCGACAAGGTTACTTTTTATTTAAAATGTACTTTAAAACATCAATTCCCGCATCATAATCATCTATCAGTCCCGTTAGGACAAAGTAAACTTTATCACTCGAAGTCATATATTCTCTTGAAAATGCCGTATCGGTTATATCTATCGCAGCTGCTATTATTTTTCCACCTTCACCCGACTCTGCATAGATCATCTTGGATGACAGTTTTCCCTTCATTTCTTTATCCAGGACTTCATTCATATCTGCAGCACATTCCGACCTAGCTATATATTCCATTCCTGCTTTATCGGTTATCAGATAATTGTACTGTCCCGCCGCAAGCTCCGCCTGGAATACGGTATAAGACTGCGGTTGGGATTTATCAAGCAAAATATATGAAGCAAACTCTATCTTATCTTTTTTATCATCCAGACCAAGAGACTTCATATAATCCTCTCTGAGAAATGTTGACCCCTCTGAAGAGATATGGATATTCAACACTCCTCCGGTAACAACAGGAGCCTTCATACTTTTTCCCATATCTATCAGGAACCACACAAGAAAAGCGAGTATCACGAGCACCGCTATACAAGCCTTAAGATAATACTCCTTGAAGTAAGCAAGTTTTTCGCTCTTGTTCATCTCTCCAAATTTTTCTTTTTCTGTTTCTATATATTCTTTAAATGTCATTCCATGAATCACTCTGATTCACCATCCTATTAGTCTATTATTAAAAAACCGGTCACAAACAGAAGTATCAATGATGCTCCTGCTATAATGACCGGTTTTGAACGATCGACTATCTTACGATAGCTTGCATTTTTTCATACAGATCAGGAAACTTCTTTTTCATATTCATTGGTTTAAAATCACTGTCAACGAACGCATGAGATGTCTCGGCCCTATGAATCAGTTCATCCGTTCCGGATCTGAATATCTCATATTCAAGTGTAAATCTTACCGGAGTAAGTTTTACGATTCTAGGAACTATCTCTATAACATCCCCGTATGTTATAGACTTGATATAATAATCATGCAGTTCAAGAACCGGAATAATGATTCCGAGCCTCTCCATTTTGTCGTATGACAGACCAACCTGATCCATCAGATTGAGTCTGGCCTCTTCCAGATATCTAGCATAGTTGGAATGATGCACTACATGCATCTGGTCAGTCTCATAATAATTTATAACTCTTATATAAGATTCTATATTACTCATCTTTCTTTTCTCTTTTATCTTCTTTCTTATCGGACACTTCAGCGGATCTATCCATCACATCTATATCCATTCTACTTTTAACCTGTTCTATCTTTTTGGCTGTTCTGTCCGGACTTATAGGTGGTCGTGCAGATTCAACCTTCAGATCTGCTTCACCGTTTTCATTAAGAGTAAGACGAAGCTGATCTTTTTCTTCTTTTTCACGTGCCATAGCTTTTACTCGTTCATTGTAAAGCTCTACCGAAAGAAGATCACTGAGTTCAAGTATCTGCGCATATCTGTCATTTGCCTTAAGGCCGTTAAGACTGCTCATAAGTTCGGATTTATTCTCAGATATATCTTCTATCTTCTGGCGAAGTGTACTTCTCATCCTTGCGTATTCCTGTTCTATCTTTTCATAGGAATCAGCAACAAGATGATCAACCTCGGTAAGCATCTCATCAGTATAGATAAGAGATGCAGCATATATATCGGATGCTGTTCTGAGAGTTTTCTTCTCATCATCACTAAGGTCTGCCGCCCTGAATGCAGGAGGTTCATTCTTCTTTCTCTTTGTTACTCTGATTCGGCTGGCTGTTTTTTCTGCCTGATACAGTATCTCTTCAGCTTCCTGTTTTGCTTCGTTTATTATTCTTGCTCTCTTGTCATTCACTTCTCTGCAAGCATTAATCTCAGTGAGAACTACTTCGGAAACATTATCCAGAAGTCTTAAAAGTTCTTCTCTGTCGAGCACAGCTTTATCCTGATTAAATGCAGCCGAAGGCGCATCCTTTATCCTGGTCTTGATACCATCCAGCAGAAGTTCTGCTCTGCCTTTCTTATCCATATTGTTAGTCTCCTTACTTCGGTTGATTTCTGTTTGTTCCTCTGTATGTTCCGGCATATTTCTTTATTCCGGCCATAGTGTATGAAACCATCTTTCGTATACTTTCTTTGGTTCCGATTCCCACATACTTATAATCCTGATAAGTCATATAAGCGGATCTTATCTTATTGCCCGATCTGCTTCCCGGACTAAGGCGATATCTTATAAGTGGGCGATTGATACCCACAGCAACTCCACCCGCTTTCAGTATTGTAAGCCAAACCGCATAATCCTCATGAAGATTACCTTCAGGGAAAGGATATCGATCAGCCAGTTCTTTTTTCATAAGTACCGATGAGCAGTTAATCTGGTTGCTTTTCAGAAGATCGTCATATCTTACAATCTTATCGCAACCTACATATTTACCTGTATCGGTTCCGGAAGCATTTATCAAACGACGTCCCGTGAAACATATCTTAGGCTGCTGGCCATCCACTTTGAAGAAGTTAATAACCTTCATCTGTTTAGCGAGCTTATCTTTTTCCCATATATCATCCGAATCGAGAAATGCAACAAACTCGCCGTTTGCAGCCTTTACTCCTTCATTTCGGGCGCCGGCAGCTCCCTTTGATTTTTCGAATCTTATAACCCTTAAACGTTCATCTCGTATCTCAGGTTTAAATGCCTTATAGCTTCCGTCATCTATCAATATTACTTCAATATTTTTATAAGTCTGTTCAAGAGCCGATCTGATCGACTCATTTACTGTTTTTTCATTATTATGATACGGCACGATAACACTTATCATAGTTTTCCTCTTGTCACTTTTTTAGCGTTCTACTGCCACTCCACTCTTTTTGCATAGCTTTTGGTAGTATACCACTTTTTCGAATACATTTCCAGTCAACTGTGAATGTAAACATAGCTATTCACAATTATTTTGTAAAAAACAAAAGTGGGACGAGACTCGCCCCACTTCGAAATATAATATCACATTCAAATAATGTATTATCCTCTTCTAAGGAAATCAGGAATCTTTATGTTCTGATTAGCATTGCTAGGTCTAACAGGTTCAGAAGCAGCTTCTATACTGTTAACAACCTCCTCTGCACTCTTCTTCTCAGGCTCAGCAGCCTTTGCACCACCAAGGTTGAGAGGCATAGGTGTAGCTCTTCTTGTTCCCTCAGAAACTGTAGGATTCTTAAGTCCTTCACCAAATGTAGGAGCCTTAGGAGCTTCTTTCTTGATTGAAGAAAGTACACTTGATGTCTGAACTCTGTCTACATCTTCAAGTCCAGTAGCGATAATTGTGATACTTACATCCTCACCTGCTATATCGTTATCAACTGTACCGAAGATGATATTTGCCTCTTCTCCGGCAACTTCTGAAAGGTATGTGATAGCATCGTATGCTTCAACGATACCAACATTTCCTGAGAAGTTAACGATGATATCTGTAGCTCCGTCAACTGTTGTTTCAAGAAGTGGTGAATCCATAGCAGCCTTGATTGCATCAACTGCTTTGTTATCTCCACTACCCTGACCGATACCGATATGAGCGATACCCTTATCACGCATGACTGTCTGGATATCAGCAAAGTCGAGGTTGATAAGTCCCGGTTTATTGATAAGGTCGGTAACACCCTGAACACCCTGCTGAAGAACTTCATCAGCCTTCTTAAGAGCATCAGGAATACTTGTTCTTTTATCACATATCTGAAGAAGCTTGTCATTCGGAATAACGATGAGAGTATCTACGTTTTCACGCAGTTTTGCGATACCGTTCAGAGCATTGTTCATACGAGGCTTACCCTCAAATGAGAATGGCTTTGTAACAACACCGACTGTAAGTATACCAAGATTTCTTGAAATCTCTGCAACTACAGGAGCAGCACCTGTTCCGGTTCCACCACCCATACCACAGGTAACGAATACCATATCAGCATCTTTGATTATGTCATTTATCTCTTCTCTATTCTCTTCAACTGCACTTGCACCGATCTCAGGCTTAGCACCTGCTCCCAGTCCTTTAGTCAGTTTTTCACCTATCTGAATCTTGGTAGTAGCTCTACTGAGTGATAAAGCCTGCTTATCGGTGTTAATAGCTATAAGTTCAACACCCTCAACATTCTCATCAATCATTCTGTTTACTGCGTTGTTTCCTGCTCCACCTACTCCTATTACCAGTATTCTTGCAGGATTTTTCTCATCATTTGATTTTATCTCGAGCAAGGTTCCTTCCTCCTTAAAATATACTTCGCACTTTTTTCCAAGCACTGAATTGTTTACTATAATTAAATACTGTGTATATTAACACCCATCCTATAGAATATAATAAAATGGGGAAAATATCAAGAAAATATTTGCTTAAGCGGGCTATCTGACCTTGAAACTGGCCGTAGAATTTTCAGAGTCAAACTCTTTCATATACAAAACTCCGCTCTTACCTTCCAGCTCTTTCAGAATGCTTCCGAGATTCATAAGCTGAATCGGAAGATTTTTACCTTCGCCAAGCTCAATTTCAATGTTATCATGACGAAGCACCACTTCGCCATCAACTGTGAATTCTATACCTCTGATGTCCAAATCATACTTATCTACCAGCTGCGTAATATTCAGTATTGTATTGAATCTTTTCTTGTTCTCAACCGGCAGTTCTTTACCTATTTCCCAACTCTTTACGGTAAGTCCTTTAATGTTCGGTATCTTATCGTATCTGACCTTTGCTGTTTCCAGAACGATTCCGTCTTTATCGAAATACACGAAGCTTTCCATATATTCGATACACCCGGCAACCGACTTTTCATAGACATCTACCGATATCTTGTTTTTGCTGACATACTCCACATCCATCTTCGCGACGAAGGCTACATCCTTCACCGGCTTAATCTTGTTCTGGAGATACATCACAAGCGTGTTGTTGATATAAGCATTATCCATAACCGCTTTTTTAACTTCATCTTCCGATGACATCACACATCCGTTAACTTCGATATCCGCAACGGAAAATGTACTCAAGTATGCCACCGCCCCTACGATGATAGCGATAAAGAACAAGCCTATGACTTTTCTAACCATACTCTTTTCCTTCCTCTTCCTCCAACAGACTCAGAGGTTCTATCTGTCTTGAAACCGACAACACCACTCCCATCTCGATCAGAAGGAAGAACAGCGATGTTCCGCCGTAACTTATGAACGGAAGTGTAACACCCGTATTCGGGATTATATTTGTAACAACACACATATTAACCAGCACCTGTGCCGCAACGTGTGTGATTACTCCAACAACTATAAACGAACCGTATCTGTCAGGAGCACCTTCTGCTATAAATCTGAATCTCCAGATCAGCATTAGAAATACTATGATAAGTCCGGCAGCTCCAACGATTCCCAGCTCTTCGCAAATGATACTGAAGATCATATCGTTCTGAGCCTCGGGAATGAATCCCATCTTCTGTATACTCTGTCCCAGTCCTCGACCGAAAAGTCCTCCGGAACCAATAGCATAAAGTCCCTGCATCGTCTGATATCCGTACTTACTTGTTTCAGGATGAAGCCAGGCATCTATTCTTCCGCTTCGATAACTCTGCAGTTTTATCATTATCGGAACGAATACACATCCCGCAAGAATTACGATTCCGATGTATCTTATCTTCGGTGTAGCCACAAACCAGATACCTACTGCAATAGCTGCACAGATGATAGCAGTACTCAAGTTTTCGATAGCTATGATAACTATCAGAAGACCAACCGGCCAAAATGATTTAGCCATCCCCTGTATACTTTGCATACTCTGCGGCTCAGCAGTACATATATGTGCCATGTACAAAACTATGACAAGCTTAGCAATCTCCGAAGGCTGAAAACTAATCGGTCCCAAAAAAATCCATCTTGTAGAACCGTTACCTGATGTACCGATAACGAAAACCAGGAGCAGAACTATTGCCATTCCAAATACCATTATCAAGGTGAATTTTTTGTAAATCTGATATCGTACCTTTGAAATAACCATCATTACAGCAAATCCGGCCATGGCGAATACAAACTGTCTCAAAAGATAATGTGTACTGTTATTAAAATCTCTGCTGGCAACAAATGAACTTGAACTGTAAACCATCATAAGTCCGAAAAGCACCAAGAAAAATATCAGAAAAAGCGATGGATAATCGAAATATGTACCTTTTACAAATAATCCCTTTTTCTTTGCAGCCACTATCTTTTTCCTCACACTAAGTTTCTTACTCTTCTATTCCCTCAACATATAATTTAAATAAGTTACCTCTCTCTTCATAACTTTTAAACATGTCCCAGCTGGCACATGCAGGTGAGAGAAGAACATCATCTCCGGGTTTTGCATTTGCCTCACAGAATGTAACCGCATCCTTGAGAGTCTCTGCTCTGACTACCTGATTGAATCCATGATCCTTACAGCATTTCTCAATCTTATCTGCTGTAGCTCCGATAAGAACAAGATATCTTACCTTGCCCGGGAAACATTCAACCCATTCGTCATATTCCGAATCCTTGTCATATCCGCCACCGATAAGAAGTGTTGTTGACTTCATAGCTTTTATAGCTTTTATGGCAGCGTCCGGAT
>JAFZXD010000036.1 GCA_017616955.1 Eubacterium sp.
CCAGTTACTGAGATCATCCACGAAGTCCGTAAGCACTGCAGCTGACTCCGGAATCTTGTAAGCGCTCATGTTCTCATCGAACACTTTAACAGCCGTGTTGAGCTTTGACAGTAACCACTTATCCATAACGGAAAGTGAAGCCTTATCAAGTGTATACTGTGTAGGATCAAACTGATCTATCTCTGCATAAAGCGTATAGAACGCATATGTATTCCAAAGTGTTCCCATGAACTTACGCTGTCCTTCAAGAACTGCATCTCCGTGGAACTTGTTAGGAAGCCATGGCTGTGAGTTGGTATAGAAATACCATCTAATAGCATCAGCTCCGTACTTTCCGAGAGCTTCCATAGGATCAACCGCATTACCCTTGGACTTGGACATCTTATTTCCGTCCTTGTCAAGAACGTGACCGAGAACGATTACATTCTTATAAGGAGCTTTATCAAAGAGGAGTGTTGAGATAGCCATAAGTGAATAGAACCATCCACGTGTCTGGTCAACAGCTTCCGAGATAAAGTCTGCAGGGAAATGCTCATTAAATACTTCTTCATTTTCAAACGGATAATGCCACTGTGCAAATGGCATCGCACCTGAGTCAAACCAGCAGTCGATAACTTCCGGTACTCTTCTCATAGGCTTTCCGCAGTCAGGACATGTAAGTACAACACCGTCTACAAATGGTCTGTGAAGTTCGATATCCTCAGGTACCTCACTTCCGTCCTCCATCTTTCCTTTTTCACGGAGCTCCGCGATACTTCCGATAGCATCTCTTTTACCGCAGTCCTCACATTCCCAAACGTTAAGTGGTGTTCCCCAGTAACGGTCACGGCTGAGTCCCCAGTCCTGAACATTCTTGAGCCATTCTCCGAAACGTCCCTTACCGATACCTTCAGGAATCCAGTTTACTGTATTGTTGTTAGCAACCATACGGTCACTTACTTCTGTCATCTTGATGAACCATGACTCTCTTGCATAGTAGATAAGCGGTGTATCACATCTCCAGCAGAATGGATAATCATGTTCAAACTTAGGTGCTGAGAAAAGAAGCTGTCTTGAATCAAGGTCAACAAGTACCTTTGGATCAGCATCCTTTACAAACAGTCCTGCAAATGGTGTATCATCTGTCATATTTCCTTCAGCATCTACGAACTGAACGAATGGAAGATCATACTTACGTCCAACACGTCCGTCGTCCTCACCGAACGCAGGAGCAATATGAACGATACCTGTACCATCTGACATAGTTACATAGTCATCAGCAACTATGAAATGTGCTTTCTTATGCTGCTTTGCAGCACCTGCTGCAGCTCCCTCATAAAGAGGTTCATATTCTCTTCCTTCAAGATCGATACCCTTATAGCTTTCAAGCTTTACATATGCCTTACCGTCTGTAGCGGCAGTGTCATACTTAAGTACCATCTCTCCGGCTTCATTCTTAACTTTCTCTTCCTTAAGAGGTCCGAGAACTGTATCAAGAAGTGCATCTGCCATGATATATGTATATCCGTCACATGCCTTTACTTTGCTGTAGCTTTCCTCAGGATTAACGCAGAGTGCAAGGTTTGATGGAAGTGTCCATGGAGTAGTTGTCCATGCAAGGAAGTAATACTGCTCTTCTCCCTCAGCTACTTTAGCCTTGAAACGAACTACTGCAGATCTTTCTTTAACTGCCTTATATCCCTGAGCAACCTCATGAGATGAAAGAGGTGTTCCGCAACGAGGGCAATAAGGTACTACCTTGAAGCCCTTGTATAGAAGTCCCATATCCCAAATCTTCTTAAGTGCCCACCACTCAGACTCGATATAGTCATTGTGATATGTAACATATGGGTCATCCATATCAGCCCAGAAACCAACTTTTCCGGAGAACTGCTCCCACATGCCTTTATACTGCCAAACGGATTCTTTACATTTCCCGATAAATGGTTCGATTCCGTATTCTTCTATCTGTTCTTTTCCATCGATTCCGATCTCTTTTTCCACTTCAAGCTCGACAGGAAGACCGTGTGTATCCCATCCGGCTTTACGAATGATCTTGTGACCCTTCATAGTCTGATAACGAGGAATCATATCCTTGATTACACGAGTAAGCACGTGTCCTATATGTGGCTTACCGTTGGCGGTTGGGGGACCGTCATAGAAGGTATATGTTGGAAGATCTTTCTTCTCATCTATACTCTTCTCAAAGATTCCTTCTTCATTCCAAAACTTAAGTACCTTTTCTTCATTTTCTACGAAATTCAGCTTTGTGGAAACCTTATCGTACATAATATCATAATCCTTTCCTCAGCGGTCTTCTTACCGCCTTTTTCGTGAACAAAATAAGTAAAATTATATCATAACTTATATGGATGTAAAAGCTTTTAGTTGTCCTTATTCTCTGCTTCTTTAGCAAGCTGTTCAGCTTTTCCACCCAGTGTCTGTGTAAGATAATCATTTACAACCTTAGCTACATCATCTGTATAAAGTCCGTGAACGGCACAAGCCTGATCAAGAGTTTCGAACTGTGAAACTCCACAACTTATACAGTGCATTCCACACTTCATAAGAACAAGTGATGCCTCAGGATACCATGTTATGATATCTCCTATAAGCATGTCCGGAGTTACATATTCTGTAATACCGTCTTCGTCAACTTTGAGAGACTCTATAGACGGTTTCTCAGGCTTAGCTCCGTATACCTGCTCTGATGAGCCTTCGGTTGAGAATGTGGAAAATGTTCCATTCAGATTATTCAGGTAATCATTGAGTGATCCCGAATCATTCATCACCTTTGTCTCTATATTATTTACATCTGCATTTCCTGCGTTAAACTCCTCTGCCACGTTATTCCCGTCCTTTCTATAAAACTTTTTTATTTATTTTTCTGCATTTCTCTGTATAAGCTTTGCTATCTCAATGATAGGGATGATGAGAAATGCGATTCCCACAGCTGTAAGGAATTCTTTTTCATCGATATAGCTGAACGAGAACAGATTTCTGAGCGCCGGCACATAAAGAATAACGACTGTAAGTGTAAGCGCCATAACAAGTGTTCCCCAAAGTGTTTTATTCTGCTTTTTAATTCTGAAAAGCGAAGTGCGTCTTGAGCGCATATTGAAACTATGAAATACTTCCATCAGTGACAGTGTAAGGAATGCCATCGTCATACCATCCGCTGACGTTTCCACAGCCCATGAACCTGTCTCATAATAATGTCCTACAATGTATGAGATAACTGTCAGTATTGCTATCACAGTTCCCTGAAGTATTACATCGACACCAAGTCCTCCGGAGAATATACCGTCAGTCTTCTTTCTTGGAGCCTGTGTCATAGTATCAGCTTCAGCTTCTTCCATACCAAGTCCGATAGCCGGGAAACAATCTGTTATAAGATTGATCCACAGCAGATGAGCAGGCTTAAGTATAGTAAAGTTCATAATAGTTGCAATAAAGATTGCTATAACCTCTGCGAGGTTTGATGACAGAAGGAACTGAATGGCTTTACGAATATTGTCATATATTCTTCTACCTTCAGCTACCGCAGCAACTATTGTCGCAAAGTTGTCATCAGTAAGTATCATATCGGCAACATTCTTAGTTACATCGGTTCCGGTTATTCCCATGCCTACACCGATATCAGCTGACTTAATGGATGGAGCATCATTTACACCATCACCGGTCATGGCTGTAACCTTGCCGCGTTTCTTCCATGCATTTACGATTCGAACCTTATGCTCAGGCTGAACCCTGGCATATACGGAATAATCCGAAACGTGTTCCATAAAGTATTCATCGGAAAGCTCTTCAAGTTCGGCTCCGGTTATCGCTTCATATGTAACCGGATTACCATCTTCGTCCGTTCCTTCAAGAATACCGAGTTCTTTTGCTATCGCAACGGCTGTATCACGATGATCTCCCGTGATCATGACAGGTCTTATTCCTGCCTTACGACACTCTCCTATAGCAAGCTTGACCTCAGGTCTTATAGGATCGATCATTCCGCATAAACCGATATATATCAGTTCTTTCTCGATCTTTTCGGGAGCCAGATCATCAGGAAGTTCTTCATATCTCTTAATTCCAAGAGCAAGAACTCTGAGTGCTCTGTCAGCCATACCTTTGTTGGCTGTCTTAATCCTGCTCATAAGTTCAGGATTCATCTCATAGACTTTTCCGTCCATGATGTAATGTGTACATTCAGCGAGCACACAATCAGGTGCACCTTTTGTAAATTGAATATATCCACCTTCAGGGTTCTTGTGAACCGTTGTCATCATCTTTCTGAGAGAATCAAAAGGAGCTTCTCCAACCCTCTCATATTCAGTCTTAAGATCAGACTTAAGCATACCGTTCTTAGCTGCATCCGTTACAAGTGCACACTCGGTAGCTTCTCCAACCGCTTTATCTGTCTCCCACTCGGCATCCGAGCAGAGAGCCATGCCTCTGATAAGCATTTTTCCGTCGTCTGACAGATCATCATCCGGAAGAAGATTTCCGTCATCATCGTTGTCGACCTCAATCTCTCCGTCGGTAATAGTTACATGTTCAACAACTGTCATCTTATTCTGAGTAAGAGTTCCTGTCTTATCGGAACAGATGATCTCAGTACATCCAAGTGTCTCAACCGCTGTAAGTCTCCTGATGATCGCATGGTTCTTTGACATATGCGTAACACCAATTGACAGCAGAACAGTAACAACTGCGGCAAGTCCTTCGGGAATAGCCGCAACCGCAAGCGATATAGCGATCATAAATGTATTGATAAAGAAAGGACCATCAAGTCCCTGTCCCGTAATAAGATTCCTTAATATATTAATGGCAAATATAATCGCACAGATTACAAGTACCATAATAGAAAGAATCTTCGAAAGCTCTGCAAGTCTTATCTGGAGAGGTGTTTCCTCATCAGATGCCTTAGATAACTGATCAGCTATCTTGCCCATTTCCGTACCCATTCCGGTATCGGTAACTACAGCCTTGCATCTTCCGTACTGAACGGATGAACCCATATAGATCATATTGGCTCTGTCACCCAGAGGAACATCTGTAGCACCGCCGGTTGACAGTTTATCTGCAGTTTTGTCAGAAGGAACCGATTCTCCCGTAAGGGCAGCCTCTTCAACCTTGAGCGATGCTGCTTCTATTATTCGTGCATCGGCAGGAACTGCATCTCCGGCTTCCAGAGATATGATATCTCCCGGAACAAGTTCCGAAGAATGAACGACCTTTACTGCTCCATCTCTTATTACTTTCGATGTAGCAGCCGCTATCTCCTGAAGAGCAGCGATTGCCGATTCAGCCTTAGATTCCTGGTAAACTCCCAGGATTGCATTTACAATAACTACTGTAAGTATAATGAATACATCCGCAAATCCCTCATGTGAGAATATCGCTGTGACAGCAGATATGATAGCAGCTATGATAAGAACTATCGTCATCGGCTCACTTATCTCACCAAGAAACTTGTGTAGTAAACTTTCCTTCTCTTTTTCTTCGAGTTTGTTCTGTCCGAATTCTTCCAGACGTTTTTTTGCTTCTTCCTCTGTGAGTCCTTCTGCGTTTGACCCCTTTTCCTCCAGAACGTCCGTGTATTCTTCGAGGTAATATTTCATTTTATAAACTCCTTAACCATCCAGTTCAACAGTTACTATTTAACCGGACTAACGAAACAGTTTAGTAAACAACCTGATTTCTTCCATTCTGTTTACCCATATAGAGCTTCTCATCAGCTTCCTTTATGGCATAACTTTCATCGTCACTAAAACTGTACTCAGTAAGTCCAAATGTCATGGTTATAGAGATTTCCATGTCATTTATTTTGATTGGGGTATCTTGAATCTTCTTTCTAAGTCTTTCCAATGCTATATATGCATTGTCTCCGTTTGTATTTGGAAATACCAACAGGAATTCTTCGCCTCCCCATCTTGCAATGATGGAATCATTCCTGCAATTATCTATCATAGTTTTTGCAACAAACTTAAGAACCTCATCACCGACGTCATGTCCATAGGTGTCATTTACCTTCTTAAAGAAATCAATGTCTCCCATAGCTATGCTCAAAGCCGCAGTTTCTCCGGACTGCTTCATCTCATGAAGCTGTTCCTGTGCTCTTCTTCTGTTGCTAAGTCCCGTAAGCTGGTCTGTGCCGGCTTCTTGTTTAAGCTTATCATTGTACTGCATAAGCTTATGTTCGGCTTCATTTTCCTTCTGACTGAAAACGTAGGAAATAAATATGATTGAAATAAACACGGCTGAGATATTGGTTATCTGAAGATATTTATCACGAATCGCATTGAATTCAAAAAGTGGCTTAATACCGCCATAAGCCCATATAGTCATGATTCTCATACCAAGTACAAATCCTGCATATAAGAACTTATAACTTGGTTTTCCGTACATTGCAAAAAAGCAGAGCATCAGAATTATTATAAAATAATTCTGCATTCCTGCACTCCATCCTAAAAACGGAATCATCTGGAGTATCCATATAAACAGAAAAATCATGAAACAGAATAAAGCGGGTTTCGTTTTCGAATAATAAGTATGAATAAACAATGCTATATTGGCAATGAATAATACCGGAAGCGCATGTGAAAAAGCTTTTATATTTTCTTTTCCCACCAATAGCAGATCAATCGAAAATGCTATAAACACGATTATATACAGTATTCTAAGTGCAACTATAACCCTCTTTGTTTCATTTTCTGCTTTTACGTCTTTAGTTATCAGATCATACAATCGCATAGTCTTTCACCTCATCTTCACCAGGTGTTAACAGCAACCACTATACCTTTAATTTCGAAACGTACATTTTTATTCTGAACGAATCACGTACCATCTCATAGATACTTGATAAACTAATCTTAGACTTATTATCCTTGTTTCTGGAAAAATTAACCACAACCGGCATTTCCTTGATCCTAAGTCCCATCTTTGATGCTATAGCCAGCATTTCTATATCAAACGAGAATCTTCCGGTTCTCATAAGTTTAAGAACCGGCTGAATTGACTCCGTTCTAAATAACTTTATACCTGTCTGTGTATCTTTAAGCTTCAGTCCAAAAAGGATTTTCAAAAACCAATAATATCCCAGACTCATTATTTTTCTAAGCACAGGATACTCTACCTGAGATTCCGGATGCATCTTGGAACCTATTACAATATCGTATCCCTTTGTTTTTTTATCACCCTCAGCCGTCTTAAGATAATCTTCGAGAAGATGAGGCGGAAGTTCAAGGTCTGCGTCAAGAAACGCAACATACTCAGATTTAGCAGCAAGCATACCTCTTCTTACCGCAAAACCCTTACCCTTGTTAGGAATATAAGTTATACGGCCGACTCTGCTGTCCTGCTGCATCGCTCTCATTATCTCCTGATCACTCTCATCACTGCTGCCATCATTTACAACAATGATCCTAAATGATTTGCAGAACTTCTCCACCTGAGTTATGGTCTCCATTATATTTCTGTATATTCTCTCGCCTTCATTATAACACGGCATTACTATAGTGAGCTTCGTCACTTTCCCTTCTCCTAATTACACTTTTATTTCAGTTTCTCGATTTCTGCCGATATAAGTTTATTTGCCTCAGCAGGATCGCACTTACCCTTCATTTCCTTCATAACAAATCCAACGATAGCTCCGATAGCTTTTCCTTTACCATCAAGAACATCCTGAACTGCTTTAGGATTAGCTTCTATAGCCTTCTTAACAACCGCTTCCAGTTCACCGGAATCAGCCTTTGTAGAAAGGTTATAGTCAGCAACGTATTTAACAGGGTCAAGATTATCTGTAAAGATTGCCTTCTCAAATACTTCCTTGGCAACCGCATTATTAATCTCTTTAGAATCAACAAGCTTTACAAGTTTTGCAAGATTATCTGCTGAGAACTTAAGTTTATCAGCATCTGTTCCGGTTTCTTTCATAAGACGCATGGTCTCAACCATGAGCCAGTTAGAAACCTTCTTTGGATCTGCACCTTCGGCAACAGCGCCTTCGAACAGATCTGCCAGAGCTTTCTCGCTTGTTATCTGATCTATATCATAATCAGGAAGTCCAAATTCTTCCCTATATCTTACCTTCTTCTCATCTCTGAGTTCAGGTCTGCTGTTTCTTATATTATCTATCCATTCTTCGCTAATTACAAGCGGAACTAAGTCAGGATCAGGAAAATATCTGTAATCCTGAGCATCTTCCTTGGAACGCATAGGATATGAGAATCCTTTTTCATCATCCCAGCGGCGAGTCTCCTGAACTACTCTCTCTCCGGATTCGATAAGATCCATCTGTCTCTCTATCTCTGCTTCGATACATCTCTTGATAGCTCTAAATGAATTAAGGTTCTTAGACTCGGTTCTTGTTCCATACTCAGTTGAACCTTTCTCTCTGATTGAAAGGTTTACGTCAGCTCTCATGGAACCTTCATTAAGTTTACAATCTGAAGCTCCAAGATACTGAACTATCTCACGAAGCTTTCCGAGATATGCTATAACTTCATCAGCCGATCTCATATCCGGTTCAGATACTATCTCTATAAGAGGAACTCCCGAACGGTTGAAATCAACCCAAGTCTCGTCCGTAAATCCGTCATGAACGAGCTTTCCGGCATCCTCTTCCATATGAATCTCATGTATTCTGACAGCCTTTTTGTAGGTTGGTATCTTCTTTCCTTTTTCTGTTCTCTCAGAATCTGTAATCTCTGCCACCTTACTGTCTGTTGCATCATCCTTCCAGAGTGAATGCATTTCCTGTGGCTCTACACCTTCAGCTCTGTCTACTTCAATCTCTACATGACCATTTCTGCATATAGGATAATAAAGCTGAGATATCTGATAATTCTGAGGATTATCAGGATAGAAATAGTTCTTACGGTCAAACTTGGAATTTCTTGTGATGTCACAATTTGTAGCAAGACCAACCGATATAGCTTTATTAACTACTCCTTTGTTAAGAACCGGAAGTGAACCCGGCATTCCCGAACAAACCGGACATACATGTGTATTCGGAGCTCCTCCGAATTCTGTGGAACATCCGCAGAATATCTTAGTCTTTGTGTTCAGCTCAACATGGACCTCGAGACCGATCATTACTTCGTATTCTTTACTCATAATCTAGGCCTCCTTTCTGCTTGAAATGAGATTCTCATCACACTTCAGACTCATGTTGTTTAATCTGTACTGTTCATAGGAATATGCCGTACGTATTATCTTCTTCTCGTCAAATGTCTGACCAAGAAGCTGAAGTCCTATAGGAAGACCGTTTTTATCTTCTCCACATGGTACGGATATACCCGGAAGACCTGCAAGATTAACCGATACTGTATATATATCACCGAGATACATCTGTATTGGATCGCTAAGTGAGTCACCAATCTTAAGTGCTGTAGTTGGTGCTACCGGTCCGAGTATTACATCATATTTTTCAAATGCTTTATCAAATGCCTGCTTGATAAGTGCCTTTACTCTGAGGGCCTTTACATAGTAAGCATCATAGTATCCTGAAGAAAGGACAAATGAACCAAGCATTATACGACGCTTAACCTCAGGTCCAAATCCTTCCGAACGTGTTTTCTTATACATATTGTGAAGATCTGTATAATCCTTAGTTCTGTAACCATACTTAACTCCGTCAAATCTCTCAAGATTTGATGAAGCTTCTGCACAGGCGATAACATAGTATGCAGGAATAGCATATTCAACCATTCCGAGATCGAATTCTTCTACTATGGCACCTTTGCTCTTCAGTACTTCAGCAGCGTCCATGACTGCCTTCTTGACATCCTCGTCTATTCCTTCAAGGAAGTAATCTCTAGGAACACCTATCTTCATTCCTTTTACATCATCCACAAGAGCATCTGTGAACTTCGTATCTGAGATACGCTCATCCTTAACTACCTCTGATTCACGTGCAGAAGTAGAATCCTTCTGATCATATCCGGATATAACTTCAAGGACAGTGGCACAGTCTGTAACATCCTTGCCAAGAGGTCCTATCTGATCCAGAGATGAACCATAAGCTATAAGACCATAACGGGATACTCTTCCGTATGTAG
>JAFZXD010000037.1 GCA_017616955.1 Eubacterium sp.
ATCTCTGTCCAGTCCACCTATAAGGTAAAGAAGCGTTGACTTACCTGTTCCCGAAGGACCCATAAGCGAAACGAATTCTCCCTTCTTTACATTCATATTTGCACCGTCCAGAACCCTTGTTCTTACTGTCTTTGCTGTACCAAACTCTTTCTTAACTCCACGTACTTCGATTATATTTTCCATTATGTTATTCTCCTTATTCATACTTTAACTGTTCTGATATTTTCATTTTCTTGATATTTCTCATTGTCTTTAAGATCGTAATACTAAATGTGATAAACAGGATCACAAGGAATCCTCCTGTTAAGACGTAATTTACAATTATCGGAAGTGCTACCATCTTTGACAGAGCACTAAATACGAGTATTGTTTCGATCGCTCCAAATGCTATTCCAAGTAGTATAGCGACTATACTTGACGCGAAATTCTCACACATGAACAGTTTTACAAGTTTTCCTCTGTTAATCGCTGTAGACATAAGCACTGCACTTTCTCTTCTTCTATTCTCAAAGCCAACGATCTGGTTACAGAATACACCGATAAGCGCAAGTCCGATTCCCATTACCATGATCATAGCTATAAGTGCTATAGCGCCTGATCCCTGCTGTCTTACATCATGTACATATTCATCCATTGTCTTTACTTCAGATATTCTGCTTGAAGAGTAACTCTGGATAAGATTCTTTATCTTTTCAGGATTTGATGTTTTTATAAATGCTTTTGATGGATTATCGTAATAAATCTTTTCATAGTTATTCAGGTTCATGACTATAGCTTTATTTGAATAATCATTTGCTGAAGAATTGACGTATCCTGCAATCTTAAATGTCTGTCTGAAAGGAACAACTCCTGATCCGTTAAGAAGGAATTCCACTTCATCACCAACTTTTACCTGAAGCTCTTCAGCTGTTATTTCTGTAATATAAACTTCGTCATCTCCTATCGACTCAGGAAGACCTTTGATGGTTGTACAAAGCTTGTATTTTCCATCTGTTCCAATGATATTTGTTCTTGTTAAAAGTTCATCACCGTCTTTTTCATATTTCCTTTCAAGATAGTTCTCAATATTATCTGTACCTGCTGTTACCTTATCGCCACTCTTATCAAAGAAGTATTCAACATCAGTCACTCCTTCAAGTGTATTGAAGTACTCATACGTATCTGCATTTTCAGTAAGACCACTTACAACAACGTCTGCATCAGCCGGCTTTCCTGCTAACAGTCCATCATATGAAGTGATGATAACAAGAAGACAGATACCAACTGAAGTTGCAATAAATGTAAGCTTTGAGCAACCTATTGAAGTTTTCTTTGATCTTAAGTTTGTAGCTGCAAGACCCATGATAGGATTTCCTGATTTAAAGCTGATCTTTTCAATAACTGATGAGATAGCTCTAAGAATAAATGGGTATCCAATGTAAACTGCTACGATGATCACCATAAAATCAAGTACACATAAGAATCCATTTTTATTAAATACGAACATACCAAGTACAAAAAGTACTGCTGCAAGAATTCCAAGTATGATTGACATTACAAGATACTTCTTCTTGTATTTATAGTCTGTATCTTTGTTATCAAATATAAGATCTCTTATAGGACGATTAGTTGCCTTAAGGAGTTCTCTAAGTGGGCAAAGCATTTCAATTATGATCGCACCTATTATTACTAATACCATGGCTTTAAAAGATACTTTTCCAACATTGAGTACGATCGGAATATCAGATCCCATATTAACCTGCATTATATTGTTAAAGATCGTATCCCTTAAGGAAGCATACAAGATTGCGCCGACAATACCACCGAAGAGTCCATAGAACATATTTTCTATAAGTATTACCCTTGCGGTAATTCCAGGAGAAACACCAAGACTTCGAAGCGTTCCGACAGTGGACATTCTATCGACCATTATTCTCTCTGAAAGTGTTATTGTAACGAAGATAACAAGCATAAGTGTCATAAGGAACAATCCAACAAAAAGCATGGTATTCTGCTTGATCTGATCCTGAACCATTTTTCCATTTATAATGTCTTCAATATCAGCTGTAGGATCATTTTCCCTCAAACGTTCAACTAATTCTGCACTCTTGACCTTATCAGCCACATGGATATATGCAGAAGTAGGTCTGAGCTGTCCATTATATATAAGTTTTTCCATTCCGCCTTCTGTAACAAGCGCGGAACTGTTTTTACTAAGAATTCCGTATACCGGAAGTATATCCTTGATCGTAAAATCAACGTCTACATCGTTATCACCAAATATTGTAAATGTATCACCTATTTCAAGGTTTAGATCTTCTGCAACGTTCTTCGTGATGATACATTCATCATCATTTAATTCGATCTTATCAGATATAAGTTTATTTCTTTTTGCATCATCAATATTTACACCAAATGTAGTAAGATTCTTTTCATTGTAATATGCATACATGTTATCATTTCTTACACAGATCTTTGACTTCTTCGATGAGATATAAACAATATCTTCTCTAGGTATATCTGTCAGGCTTTCCTCACTTACACCTTCATCTGTTTCATATATGATATTGGCTTTACCAAACTGATTGGCAAAAAGTGACTTAAGGACATTCTCCAGAGAATTGGACATATCCATTGCAAGCATTCCTGTAAATGAACAGACCGCAATACTCAGAACGAGGAATATCATTATCAAAGGTTTCGAAAATATATTTCTGATTGTATGTTTTAAAATAGTACTCATATTACCACCTTTTCACTCTCTTTTCCGGAGACACGTACATTCCATCTCCCTCTTTAACGTCAAATGCTTCATAGAATTTATCGCATGATGAAAGCGTTGCATTAACTCTGACTATTACCGGAGCATGCTCATCAGTTGCTAAGTTATATAACCCCACAACATCACTTTCGAATGTTCTCCACATTAACCCGAAGCCCTCATACATCTTCTGCAAGTCTTCTTTTTTCTTAGCTATATTGGAAATACATTCAAGCGCTCCAATATCAGCATAATTCTCACCAAGCGTAAGGACACCATCTACGTGATATACATCCATAATCGTGTAATTGGAATAATAATCGATACACATATCGGCTCTCTCTGTAAGAGCTTTTCTGTCTTCCTCATTGAGCCACTCAGGATTTCTGACACCCTGGTCATCCCATTTCATACAGTTTGAATCAAATGCATGACCAACCTCATGTGCTATAACCATTCCGATTCCACCAAGATTTGTAAAGTAATCTCCGTTTTCATCAAAGAAAGCTCCGTTTAAAATACCTGCCGGAATAACAACTACATTATCAATCCAATAGCAGCC
>JAFZXD010000038.1 GCA_017616955.1 Eubacterium sp.
CAAAGAACCGGATTTCTGAATTTCATCTCTTCATTTCTTTTTGCCCCCTGAAGAAGATCCAGAAGTTTACATTTTCCAATGACCAATGTATTAAATATCATAACTACAAGGTACATTATCCCGAAATATGCGACTGTTTTTATCGCAGCCTGAGATGAAAATACAAACTCAAACTGAGTCATATCTGCTTCAAACACATTAGCAACTACTATACTCATAAACTGTGACAGGACAACACCGATTATAAGTCCGATCACAAGTGATACTATACCGATTATCAAAGTCTCCACGAAAAGCATTCCGGACATTCTCTTCTTACTCATTCCAAGAGTTAGATAAACACCGAATTCCTTGCTTCTTCTTTTTATCAGGAATCTGCTTGCATATATGATAAGTCCACCAAGAACAAATGCTACGAAAACACTCATTCCGCTGAGTATGAGATTCATAAGTTCTATAATCTCATAAGATGACTTTGATACATTAAGTGCTACTGTCTGTGACTCTATCGCATTGAAAATGTAGAATATGACAACACCGATAACGAGTGTCATAAAATATATTGAATAATCACGGATACTCTTTTTAATATTCTTTACTGCAAGTTTAGAGAGCGTCATTTACATCACCTCCCAGAAGTGCTATGACATTTATAATGTCATCAAAAAACTCTTTTCTCGACATGGCACCTCTGATCAACTCATTGTAAATCTTACCATCCTTTATGAAGATAACTCTCTTAGCGTAAGATGCTGTAAATGCGTCATGGGTAACCATAAGGATTGTTGCCGGAATGCTTTCATTCAGGAACTTAAAGCTCTCAAGAAGCATCTTTGATGACTTTGAATCCAGAGCTCCTGTAGGCTCATCAGCAAGAACAAGCTTAGGCTTTGTGATGATAGCTCTTGCAGCTGCAACCCTCTGTTTCTGACCACCACTCATCTGATATGGATACTTCTCAAGCACTTCTGTGATACCAAGTGACTCAGCCATCTCTTTAACGCGTTTTTCCATCTCTGACACTGCTACTCCCTGAATAGAAAGTGCAAGTGCTATATTCTCATAAGCTGTCATTGTATCAAGGAGGTTAAAATCCTGGAATACAAATCCCAGCTCGTTACGTCTGAATTCATTTAAAGCATTTCCCTTAAGCTTTGTGATATCTGTTCCGGCTACGCTGATATTTCCAGAAGTAACCTTATCTATTGTGGATATACAGTTAAGGAGTGTAGTCTTACCGCTTCCACTGGCACCCATTATTGCAACATACTCACCCTCATCAACTGTAAATGAGATTGAGTCGATCGCCTTTGTAAGCGAAGACTTGCTTCCATAATACTTCTCAATATTTTCAATCTTTAAAATCTCTTCCATCATTTCACCTCGTTAAAATGTATCTTCTTTCTTTTTGACAATACAGATGATACACCAACAGAAAGGAGATGTCGTTTTTTCAATATTACTTAACATTACAAAGTTGTAATGTTACATTACTTCATAGAATTCATTTGCTTTTACAGTAATGCAGACTCTGGTCCACTCTCCGTCTTCGGATTCAATACTGATCTCGTGCCCCAGCTTATCACACAGAGTCTTAACTATATAAAGCCCCATTCCTGTAGACTTGGCTTTCCCAACTCCGTTATCACCCGTATATGACTTATCAAATACTCGTTTTATATCTTTCTCAGGTATTCCGACTCCGTTATCTTCAATATATATATGCGACTCACCATCAGCATATATTTTCACATATGATTCAACAGAGTCACGTCTGTACTTGATACTGTTACTGATAAGCTGACCAAGAATAAATACAAACCATTTCTGATCTGTGTTCAGTATCATATCTTCTATATTTTCAATCCTGAGATCTATATCATTATCACGAAGGCTTTCTCTATGTTCCATAGCTGTTTCATGCACTATCTTTGATAGCGGAACCTTCGCTATATGATAATCCTTCTCCATATTTTCCGACCTGGAATAGTACAGAACCTGATCGACATACGCATCTAGCCTGCGTACTTCTGCCTGTAACTTTTTGTATATTTCTGTATCAGCCTCATTCTTTGAACCGCTCTCTATAAGATTATGAAGCTTAAGTCCCATAGAAGAAAGAGGAAGCTTAACCTCATGGATCCAGAGTTCGATATATTCTCTGAAATCTCTGCTACGGATGATATAGGAATTGACATTTTCATTCATTGATTTGTTAATATCATAAAGAGTTTCATATACCATCTCACCCTCAATGAATTCCGGTTTATTCAAGGTCTCTAGTACCAGATAAGCCTGGTCAAGACGTTTTGTATTATCCACAAGCTCGTTGTAGAAACCCGCCCTACGGTTATAATCCATTATGAATCTTACAACTTCAACAAGAATAAATAGGCCGACAACTATTACAGTGACGGCCGTATTGGTCTTAAAAATCCTAAGAAACCACGTTATGATAAACAAGAGCATTCCCAAAAGGATCAGATCTGCTTTCTTGTCCAAAAGATAATTTTTTATATTCATGATCGTTTCAATCCTTATCTATCAATTATTACTCTATATTCTTATATTTTTGAAAGAATATAACCCTGACCTTTTCTTGTCTCTATAGCATTTTCCAGACCAATGCCTGCAAGTTTGCTTCTTAATCGACTGATATTTACCGTGAGTGCGTTGTCATTCAGGTACTCGCTGTTATTCCAGAGATCCGTCATCAGCTCGTCTCTGCTTACAATGCTGTCCATATGGTTGTAAAGATATGAAAGGATCAACATCTCATTCTTAGTCAGTACCGTCTCCTCCCCACCTTCACTAAGGAGCATGCTGCGCCGAAAATCGATAGTTGCATTTCCAAGCTGGGCAGTATCCGAAGAGCCACCCATACGTTTGAATATATTTCCAATCCTAAGGAGAAGCAGCGTCGGATTATATGGTTTCGTTATATAATCATCCGCTCCATATCCCATGGAAATGATCTCATCCCTCTCAGTGTCGCTGCTGGTAACCATGATCACAGGAACCTGAGACTTCTTTCTCACTTCTTTCAGAATATCTTTTCCGTTCTTAAAAGGAAGATTGATGTCCAGAAGGATCATGTCCGGATTCTCTCCCATGACACTCTCGACCGGATTCTCGTAATCCTCCATCTCTACAACCTCGTAACCCGCATTCTCAAGAAGGATACAAAGTTCTTCTCTTATTCCTTTATCATCTTCAAAAATACATATTCTCTTCAATTCCGTATACCTTCCTATCGTCGCAAAGAAGCAGAATATGACAAATAAACCTGAGTTTATTTGTCATATTCTGCTTCTATTAGTTTTTATCTATAAGGTCTCTGACTCCTGAGAAAGCAGCCAGAAGTATTCCGCTCGCAATTACGCCGCCTATTACATCAGTCAGCCAGTGCACTCCTGCTAACAGTCTTCCGATAGCAGTAAAAAAGATTATCAATAAACATATTATAGTAAGAACCATTCTAAGTTTATCATTTTTAATATACTTAGACAGAAGCATGATCGTACTTCCAACTATACCACACACCAACAGTGTATGTGAAGATGGAAAAGATGCTTCTACATGCTCATCTCCTTCCATTATCATAGGTCTATAGTTTATGATAACATATTCAAATAATGCATATACACCCATGATAGCCGCATATAAGCCTGCAAAAGCAAAAAGATCTTTATCAATCTTTAAAAGGCTTCTTCTTTTGATGAGCTGTACTAATCCGACAAGCGCAAATATCAGTACCGGAAGGCTTCCTACATAACCAATTATTTTAGTGATATCATACCAGATATCATGTTGTCCGAAGAATTCATTTGCTGCCTTATTGAGATGAGACAAGCCGATACTTGTTCCTTCTGGTCCGATAGGTGCTACATCAACTGTTTTTAACATAACAATAAGTATAGCCAGAAGTATGCCGCATACTCCTGCAATTGTGAATTTAGTTTTAGTATTCATAAAGTAATCCTTTCTAGTTCTACGGAGCATATCTTCTATGCCTTATCCGAGTCAATCTATCACCCGAAATAACAGTGCAGTAATCAGCTGATAGATTGTATGCATCAGATAGCTTATCAGATAGATTACTCCTTCGCAACATATAATATGTATTATTTATAGCAACGGGGTTTCCTGAATTTTTTCCAGGGAAGTAAATTAGCATACATAAACATCTTTTTTTCATCTGAAAGAAGCTTAAGTATCAAGCTCCCTGATCTTCTTTACTCTTACTATTCCTGATGCGATCACCGCAAGACATATTCCGGAAAATATGATTGTCAGAGAAGCCCCCTTTCCTACTCCTCCGCCAGTTACCTTTCCTACTGTATCTGCGATAACTCCGGCCAGCGCATATGCCGTAACATAACCAAGCTGAGATATAAATCCGATAAGTCCCCACGCTCTTCCCTGGAACTCATCAGGTATATTCGTTCTTGCAAGATAATCAAGACTGTTATTGGCTATTGGAAGTGCAAGAAAAAACAGAAATCCAAAAGCGCCTATTATATATGTGTTCTGGGTTAATCCAACACCTGCCAGAGTGACGCATCACCACTCATCATACATAACAGGATAAATAGTACTCCTAAACCTGAAAAACCGTCCCCGATCATCATAAGAAGCCGTCTATCATATCTGTCTGCCAGAACTCCGGCCGGAACCTTCAGGATAAGTCCCGGAAGAAATGCAAGTAGCGTCATAAATGCCATTCCCGATGCACTTCC
>JAFZXD010000002.1 GCA_017616955.1 Eubacterium sp.
AAACGACATAGTATGGTTCGATAGTTCTTTTGCTTTCTCCTGACGGTGCATAATAGTCAAATGTCAGAAGATGTCTGTTCTCTATCGAATCCTGAATAGTAGATATCTTTGGAGCAAGCGTGGTCTTATACCAGGACGAAAGATCTATCAGCATCGAATCCTTACCACTGATCATCTCTGAAGAACCCGTCTGAAGCTTCTCCATAAGCTGACCATAGTATCTACTCCCGCTTACACTGTCCAGACTTCTTAGACCGGCCATTATCATCTGCATGTCTTTGGAAGTCAGAATTGTCCTGTCCATTCTGTAGCCATCCATGATACTGATCCCACCACCGACTCCTTGTGTCGTCTGTATTGGAATCCCTGCCTTACAGAGAGCCTCTATATCCCGGTTAATAGTCCTTCGTGAGACTTCAAAATGGTCCGCCAGTTCCGGTGCCGTAGTCGATTCCTTCTGCAGAAGTATTGATAATATTCCTATTAATCTATCAATTTTCATAAATGTGGATATCCCCTTTTCGCTAAGTTACTATGCAAGTAATCTCAACTGTCATATATCTTACTATACCAAACACGTCATCTATATGTCACGTTTAAAATAACAAAAGATGACAAAATCTTTTGATCCTGTCATCTTAGTATTTTACTCATCTATCCGAATAATCTTTTTTGCAGCTTCTTCGAGTGCTCTTCTCTCCTCGGTATTATCATATCCACTCTCTTTATCATCTATACCCTTAACAACCTCAATCTCAAAGAGGCCGTCACGATTGCAATAGAAAAATATCTTTCTGACTCCGGATATCTTAAAGTAAGCCTCTGCCTTTCCTTCCGGATATAGCTTCACCATCTGACAACTGTCTGATGAAACTGCTGCTATGAACGATATGTAATGCGTTTTGGTCATATCGTGATCGATCCTCACATAATACTCATCCTCCACACGTTCAATGAATATCTTGTGATTCTCATCTGTCTGCTCAGCCTCTGAAGGAAGTAACTGAACCCCATGGCAGTGGAGCACAGCTTCTCCCATCGTATGGATTACATTTCCGCAGACAGGACATATATAAAACTTCGAACGCATCATATTAGCAGATACGTTTTCATTACGGATCTGATGTCCGGATATCAGTTCCGGGACAGATATATTAAATGCATCGGCGATCGGTTCAAGCAAGGTAATGTCTGGATAACCCTTTCCCGTCTCCCATTTCGAAACAGTCTTGTCACTGACGCCAAGCTTTTCTGCAAGCTGAAACTGTGTCATCTTACACTTTTCCCGCAGTTCTTTGATTGCTGTACCTGTAACATATTGGTTCATATCATTTCTCCTTTTATCTATTAATCTATAGATTAGATGATAGACCGAACTCAGGTTTCCAACAACCTACTAAGAGTAGAGTAGATTTCACTAATCTGAATAGTGATACTTATTTAATATATTTCCGAATACAGTGCACATCAAGACTCCCGCAACACCAAGTATAAACATTGCAAGTGCTGCACCAGCTCCTTTCCCACTTCCGAAAAGCTGTTTCCATACTCCTTCTCTCACGGACATAAATGGTTCGCAAACCTCATCAACCATCAGCCCGCCCAGCAAGAGTCCTATCGGAATCGTAAAGAACTGAAGAGTATTTCTGCACGCATAAACCCTTCCCTGAAGCTCCACAGGGATAGAATTCCTCATGATAACATTCTGGCTTGTACTCATGACCGGAACTAAAAGCCAGCCTATCACCTGACCTATACACCACAATACAGGATTTCTGGAAAATGCCAGTATAAAGTTCTCAGTTCCCAGCGAGAAAAACATTGTCAGATATATAACTTTAACTCGGTTCTTCGGTTTTGGCATTACTGTTGCCAGCAAACTTCCGATCACCATGGCAACTCCGGAACACGAAGTCACGATTCCTAAAACATTGTTGCCCCTCTGGGATTTGGAATGATAAGTGCCGGAAGAACCGCATCAAATGCTGATGCAATCAAGTTTACTCCTGACATAAAAATGATCACATATAGGATCAGTGGATTCTTTTTTAGATACACAAGTCCTTCCTTCGCAAGGGTGAGTACATTTCCCTCACTTGTACTATCCTTTTCTATCTTCGGAAGCTTGATAAATACAAGCAAACTTATGAATGCAACAGCAAATGTGATCAAATCGACAACAATTACCGCACTCAGTCCTGCAAGCCCATAAAGAGCCGCAGCAATAATAGGATTACCTATCGAAACAAGCGATCTGGATAAAGACTGAAGTCCGCCTGTTTTCTGATAATATTCCTTAGGGATCAGCATTGTATATGCCACTTCCGATGCCGGCTGCTGAACTGTATTCATTAACCCGGATATCGCATTTATCAGATAGAGATGCCATACGCATAGCATATCGATCTTGTATAAAACAAATACAACGACAGTACTTAATGCCGCGAGTATATCACAGATAAGCATGGTCTTCTTCTTATCAAACTTATCTGATATAGCACCAGCAAATATACTCATCACAACATAGGGTGCATACGTGCATATTGTAAGTGCTGCCGTACTAAGAGCCGATCCGGTCTTCTCATAAAGCCAGAGCGTAAGTGCAAAACCGGTTATAGCACTTCCAAGCTGTGACAGACTCTGTGTGCTCCATAGAATGTAAAAATCTCTTAAACTATTTATTTTTTTCGTATTCATATCTTTGCTCCTTAATCTATTTTTAGTTCAAACAGAGCAAAGCTCGAGGATGTATTCAATCCTCCATACAGTCTCCTCAAGCTCTGCATGGAGCATTTGCAATGCATAGTCTCATATTGCATCTCCTTTTTGTCGTTATCATTAACAATTATATCAATTCTTCTTTCCATGTCTCCATCAGTCTCTCAAGCTTCCAGGCAGCATTTGCCGGGCTTGTCGACGGAAGTACTACTGCTTTGATACCTGTTTTAGGTTCTATATATTTTATATAAAGCTTTTCTGCAGTTTTTCCATTGACGATTATCTTCTTAAACGATGAATTATTCAATATAACACTTAGGTCATTCGCCTTAGCGTTTTTAATACTGGCATCCGACGAACCCACTATCTCACACTCAGCTATAACATCCCAAAGTGCCAGATTATTCTTTAGGATCAAAATCTTGGAGTCTTTATCATATAGAGGTGGGAACGGATGTGTTACATGTTTAACTATTGTATCAGACATAGTAACTCCTCATAGTTTTTAATAATAGTTTTCTATAATAAACTTATCAAATAAAGGCAATGTCAATTCTACATACCCTCTCTCTTCTCCATTTATTATCTCTTTTCTCTTTAATCTGTTACTATAAGGATTATATTCATTAGTAGATATATCCAAAAAAGCTCGTATGTCAGATACCTTTCCTGTATCAACCGATGCTATACCATATAGCAGTTGTTTATCTTTCCTTGATAACTCAGACCATATCTTATCATACACATACTCGTCCAGATATTGCTTAAATTCCGGTATTACAGCCTCATAATTTCCTCCGTTCTTCCAGGTAAGATAACCCAGAACCTGAAAAGCATAGGAGTACCC
>JAFZXD010000039.1 GCA_017616955.1 Eubacterium sp.
AATGACACTTCAGAATGAGCCTCATCTTACACTTCGTCAGGCTGAGGTTTCAGAGCTTATATATGAGCCTATAGAGGGAAATGAAAATGCACAGTACAAGGTTACGGGTGTTAAGACATTTTCGGGAGCTATATACCATGCAAAGGCTGTGGTGCTCTGTACGGGTGTTTATCTGAAGGCTATGTGTATCTACGGTGACACCATAACTTACACGGGACCGAACGGACTCATGTCTGCCGATCATCTGTCGGATTCCATGACAGATGCCGGAATTCCTCTTAGAAGATTCAAGACAGGAACTCCTCCGAGACTGGACAGAAAGTCCATCGACTTTTCAAAGATGAGCGAGCAGAAAGGTGACGAGCATATCCAGCCGTTCTCGTTCACAAATACAGAAGAAGATATCAAGAGAGAGCAGATATCCTGCTGGCTCACTTATACAAGTGAAGAAACACATGAGATAATTCATGAGAATATAGACAGATCTCCGCTTTACTCCGGAGTTATAAAGGGAACGGGTCCGAGATACTGCCCATCCATTGAAGATAAGGTTATGAAGTTTCCGGACAAGGACAGACATCAGCTCTTTGTTGAGCCTGAGGGCGAGTTCACGTCGGAAATGTACCTCGATGGTCTGTCATCATCAATGCCTGAAGATGTGCAGTACAGAATGGTTCATTCCATCCCGGGACTGGAAAATGCAAAGATAGTAAGACCGGCATATGCCATAGAATATGATTGTATATCTGCTACGGATCTTAAACCGTCGCTGGAATTCAAATCAGTAGACGGACTTTTTTCTGCGGGACAGATAAATGGTTCCAGTGGATATGAAGAAGCCGGAGCTCAGGGACTTATGGCAGGAATCAATGCAGCCAGAAAGCTCCAAGGCAAGGAGCCGGTTGTGCTTTCGAGATCTGACGGATACATCGGGGTTCTTATAGACGATCTGGTTACAAAAGAAACCAGAGAGCCTTACAGAATGATGACAAGCCGTGCCGAATACAGACTTCTTCTGAGACAGGATAACGCAGATCTCAGACTTACGGATATAGGACATGAGATAGGTCTTATAGATGATGAAAGATATGCACATTTCTGTGAGAAGAGACGACTTATAGAATCAGAGATAGAGAGACTTAAGAGTATTATGATAGGAGCCGGTAAAGAGACTCAGGAATTCCTGGCCAAGAATAACAGTTCTCCTATTCATACGGCTGTATCTATAGCTGATATCATAAGAAGACCGGAGTTCAGTTATGAAAGTGTTAAAGAGCTGGATAAGGACAGACCGGATCTTCCGCTTACATCAGAGATAGTTGAACAGATAGATATATCTATTAAATATGAAGGCTATATTGAAAGACAGAAACGTCAGGTAGAACACTTCCAGAAGATGGAAGAGAAGAAGATACCTGCGGACATTGATTACTCGAAGGTTAAGAATCTCCGAATTGAAGCAAGACAGAAGCTTGAGGCCGTAAGACCTCAGTCGATAGGTCAGGCTTCGCGAATATCAGGAGTATCACCTGCGGATGTAACCATGATAATGCTATATCTTAACATATAGAGGGATTAGAATCAGTGAACTATATAGTTTTTGACCTGGAATGGAATCAGAGTCCCGGTGGTAGGGCAGGCGAGCATCCCAGGATGCCATTTGAAATAATCGAAATAGGGGCCGTGCGCCTTGATGACAGTTTCTCCTTAACAGGGGAATTTCGTCGTCTTGTAAAACCAAAACTTTATACAAAGCTTCATAAGTATATAAAGGATATCCTTAGCTACGATGAAGAGGTTCTGAAAGAAGAAGGTGTTTCGTTTAAGGATGCCTGTACCGATTTTCTGGAGTGGTGTGGTGAAGGAAGCAATGATGGATACTTCTTCTGTTCGTGGGGACCATCGGATCTTCATACACTTCAGAATAATATGGACTTCTATAATATGGAGAAGATGGATTTTCCGCTCAGATTCTATGATGTTCAGCAGATATATGCGGAGAAGTATTCCAAGACTCACAGCGTATGCAAGCTTGAGAAAGCGATAGAGCATCTCAAACTGAATGAGGACAGACCTTATCACGCAGCTATAAATGATGCATATTACACAGCCAGAGTCATGCAGGATGGCGGACTTGGCGATATAACAGAGAAATATGTGTACGATACTTACCGTCATCCGAAGAGAAAAAGTCAGAATATTCATGATTTTCATGATGGAATATTTGAGGAAATTCTTGGAGAGTACGGTACCAAGAAAGAAGCTCTTTCGGATAAGCATGTTACAGATATAAGATGTGCTGTCTGCGGTAAGAAAACGACAAATATCATAAAGACATTTCAGATTAACAACACTACATGTATGGGTGTAGGAAAATGTTATAAGCACGGACGAATGCTTTCAACATTGAAGCTCCGCCCGGCGTCTGACAGTTCGGATTCGGTTTTCGTTGTAAAGAAGGTCATCCCTATCAATAAAACGCGCTTTAAAGAGATACGCGTTAAGAAGGATGTCATCGCCGAGAAAAAGCGCGAGAAAGACCGTAAATACAAAGAAAGAAAACTGGAATCGGATGATTAATGGATGAAAACGGGTGATAATCTCTGAGTAAGAGGCTACAGAGGTTCTTTGCGCTGTATTCCGGCTTTTCGAGGATATGCTTTGGGAGTTTTCTTCTGTTTTTCAATCACGACGAAACTTCTATGGATATCTGAATCGGCAAGGCTGAAGGTTATGGTATCACATAGTCTGCCACCAAGGACTGAGATTGCATTACTTGCGGTTTTCAGTTCTTCTTCTATTTCGCCGGATTTATAGGCAACAAAATATCCACCCACCTTGGCGTAAGGAAGACAATACTCTGTGAGAACATTCTGGCTGGCGACAGCTCTTGATACGACAAAATCAAAGTTGTCTCTGAGTTTGGGATTTCTTGCACCTTCTTCAGCTCTTGAATGAATAGTGGTTACATTATTCAGATTAAGTTCGGAGATTACTTCGTCCAGAAAACGAATACGTTTATTCAGAGAATCAAGTAAAGTAAGATGAATATCAGGGAATGCTATCTTGAGAGGGATTCCCGGAAAACCTGCACCTGTACCAACATCGATCACACTTACCGGTGAATCAGAGATACGGGAGCATTCTTTTACCGCCTGTATAAGAGACAGACTGTCTGCGAAATGCTTAAGATCGAATTCATCACTGTCTGTTATAGCGGTAAGATTCATCACCTTATTACGCTCGATTACCATATTTTTGTATATTTCGAAGGCATTAAGCTGTTCTTCGGAGAGATTTATTCCAAGAAGCTCAACGTATTCTTTAAGTTTACCCATTGGCGTTTACCTCTGATTCATTATTGTTTTTCTCTATTTGTATAGGATAGAATAAAGAGCTGATAAATGCAAGTAAAGAAAACTGTTTAAAAAGATTAAAAACTGTGATATGATGACGGGTGGTTATAATATCATTGTGAAAAGGATTGGTTATGAAAGCATTAAAAGCAACAGCGTATGTTTTGGCAGTACTTGAGATAATAGTATCGTTAGCTGCCATTTATTTTGCTATGTCAACAAAGATGGTTCCATTTGTTTTGGGACTTGTCGGAGCTATAATACTGATGGCATTTCCTGTCATCGTATTTCTTCTTGCGAAAAAGGAGAGTAAGAAGACCAGACTGATGGCTATCGTAGTAGCGTCCATTATGTGTATAATAATGGGAATAGCTGCCTATTATCTGTCAGTTACATCAAGAGCTATCGACAGCGTGACAGGATCAACAGTAGAGGTTGATGAGATTAATGTATACGTTTCGAAGGATGATGCAGTTGCATCTATTAATGAAGCGGTTTCGAACAATTATGTATTTGGTATCGTTTCTACAGATGATTCAAATCATATAAACGAAACGATTGAAAAGATTGAGAAGGACCTGGATAGTACAATTCAGACTCAGGAATATGATTCGATATTCTCACTTATCACTGGATTTGAAGGCGGAGAGATTCAGTCATTTATAACAAATGAAGGAACAGTTCTTGCGCTTGACAGTTCAGAGAATTATCTTGGTTACTCCGGAAACCTGAAGGTTATAATGGAGAATACCATCAAAGAGAAGCTGAAGGAAGATACTAAGCAGGTGATCGATAAAGATACATTCTGTGTATACTTCAGTGGTATTGATACATTTGGCTCAGTTACAGCAAGAAGCCGAAGCGATGTAAATATCATAGGTGTAGTGAACAATAAGACGAAGACTATTCTTCTTCTTTCTACACCAAGAGATTACTTTATCGAACTTTCCAATTCAAATGGAAAGAAAGATAAGCTTACACATGCCGGTATCTATGGAATAGATGTGTCTATGGAGTCACTGGAGATGCTTTACAATGTAGATCTCAGTTACTACGTACGTATTAACTTCTCAGGATTCCAGGATATCATAAATACCCTGGGTGGTGTTGATGTATACTCAGAGCAGGAATTTGAATCTGTTACGGAAGAAGGAACATATTATTATGATGCGGGAATCAATCACCTGAATGGTGAAGAGGCTCTTGGATTTGCCAGAGCAAGATACGCATTTATTGACGGTGACAGACAGCGTGGTCGTAACCAGATGCAGGTTATTAAGGCTACTATAGAGAAGCTTGAGTCAAAAGAGACACTTAAGAACTATGCTACACTTATGGATAACATGTCAGGTTCTTTCCAGACAGATATGACAAAAGACAATATCGGATATCTTGTTCAGAGCACTCTGGATGAGGGCGGATGGAAAGTTCTTACATATAGTGTAAGTGGTTCTGATGCAGAAGAAGTATGTTATTCTCTCGGTGGTTCGGCTTATGTTATGCTACCTAATGAAGCTGATGTTGATTATGGAACAGAGCTTATCTATAAGGTATTGAGTGGACAGAGCCTTACACAGGATGAGATAAATGAATATATAGAAAAGAAAGACAATGAAGATAACATAACAGAGCAGTCATTTGAGGAAGAGACAGACGAAAGTGAATCTTCAGATAGCGAATCTTCGGAAGTTGAGTAAGTTTCACACATTTCTATGAGAAAGAGGGAAATAGTATGGATAATAAGGGACCTGTTCTAGTAATTATGGCAGCCGGACTTGGCAGTAGATTTAAGGGACTGAAGCAGATTCAGAACGTTGATGATGACGGACATATTCTTATGGATTATGCGATTTACGATGCTATCGAAGCAGGCTTTTCTGAGATAGTTTTCATTATCAGAAAAGATTTTGAGGATAAGTTTAAGGCTGCTATAGGTGATCGTATAGCTAAGAAGATACCGGTTACCTATGTATATCAGTCATTGGAATCTATACCTTCTGATATAGAGATACCTAAAAACAGAGTAAAGCCATGGGGTACAACTCATGCGCTTTGGAGTGCACGTGAAGCACTTAAAGGTAAGAAATTCCTTACCATAAATGCTGACGATTTCTATGGAAGAGGCGCATACACTGCAGCTTATGATTTTCTTGTAAATGCAAAGAGTGCCGGAGAGCATGGATGTATATGTTATGATCTCGTTAAGACACTCAGTCCTACAGGAACTGTAAGCCGTGGAATCTGTCAGATTGATGAAACAAATATGCTCTTAAGAATAGACGAGAGAAAGAATATTAAGCTTGAGGACGAAAGAGGATACTATACTCTTGATAATGGAGCTTCTTATCACCTTATTCCGAATGGAGCTCTTGCATCGATGAACCTCTGGGCTTTCAGTGAAGGATTTATAGATGATATCACTGTCAGCTTCGCAGATAGATTTGAAGAAGGCGTAAAAGAGAATCCGGATACTTTTGAGGAAACAATATCGGATGCGGTTCAGAGCATTCTCGAGAGAGATAAGGGAACTGTAAAGTGTATTCCGGTTGAAGAAAAGTGGTTCGGAATGACCTATCTTGAGGAACTTAATATTGTAAAAGACAGACTCCGTGAATTAAGAGAGGAAGGTGTGTATGTCCAGGATAAGTGGTAAGCATGATTTACCGTTTTATGAAAATCCCAAAGCACATACATATGCAGGAAGAATGTCGCTGATTGGCTGTATTTTGATGGTCGCGGCGGCATTTTTGCACTGGAAATTCTTATTTGTCCGTTATACGGAAACGAAGCTCAGCGGATACAGCATCTTTTCTTCCATAAAGAGAGCGCTGGAATCGATGATCGTAAGAGATTACGATGGAAAAATAACTGAGTGGGCATTTAGTTTTCAGGGAATCCTGCCTATAGCGCTTCTTGTTGTGTATATCATATATGTTCTGTTTATGGCTATATTAGGCTTTATGGACCATATAAAAGAAAGAGATATATTTGACAAGGGATATCCGACATTTTTTGCAAGAAAAAAGAAGACAGTCAGATTTATGCTGGTGATCGGATTAGTGGTTATCTCTGTACTGCTTACGCATACAAAGATGTTTACCGAGCTGGCAAATGACAGTGATCAGTTGTATAACAACTGGGTTTCTATGATTGACCTGAGTAAGAATTCCGGAGTGTCCGGTTCGAGATATATGTTATGTATTTACAAGCCGGGACCGGGTTGTATAGGATACTTCCTGGGATTGGGTCTATATGTGGCATCCATAATCTATAGATTTGTTGTAGATACATTGAACGAGGATGCTTAGCACATCCATTTATAATTTATCGTGTAAGGGATTCGAAGTCTTTGTAGAATCCCGGATATGATTTGTTTACAGCCATAGGATCTTCTATGGTGACAGGTCCCTGCGCGCGTATTGATGCTATAGCAGCGGACATAGCTATTCGGTGATCGTTGTATGATGAAACGGTACCGGAGGTAAGAGAATCTCTGCCTTCGATGTAGAGGGAGTTATTCTCTTCATATATATTGACACCTAAAGCTGACAGGGTATTGATTACGGTCATTACTCTGTCACTTTCTTTTATTCTGAGTCTTTCGATATTGTTGATTACAGTTGTTCCTTCCGAAAGGGATGCAACAACAGAAAGGATAGGAACGAGATCCGGAATATCTGATGCGTCTATTGTTATCGCATGCATTTTTTTAGGAGTAACAGTTACGGAATCACCGGATACAGCGATATCAGCGCCGAACTTCCTGAGTATATCCACAACAGCCTTATCTCCTTGAAGAGAGTCCATATTTAAACCACTGACAGTTACAGGTGATTCTGATATAGCTCCTGCTGAAAGGAAGAATGCAGCATTAGACCAGTCTCCGTCTGATTTGATCACAGGATCTGCGTGGAAAGTCTGTCCACCAGGAATTCGGAATATGGTTTCTTCCTTGTCGGATGAAGTGATATGTTCTTCGGTGATTCGTATAGAATAGTGACGAAGTACGTCAAGAGCGATATCTACGTAAGGACGTGACTGGAGTACACCGGTTACGTGGAGTTCGCTGTCTTCTTCAAGATTTGGAAGTCCCAGAAGAAGTCCGGTAACAAACTGTGAAGATACATTTCCGGCTATAGTATATACGCCACCTTTAAGTTTTCCTTCAATATGGAGTGGATTGGATCCCTGTGGAGACATGGTTAGACCATGAGCTTCGAGCTCTTCATAGAGAGGTGAAAGTGGACGGTCACTGAGACGACCATGCATATGAATGTCTGCACCACATCCAAGAGCTCCGATCACGGGAAGCAGAAATCTGAGTGTAGAACCGCTTTCTCCGCAATCTATCTCCGGGATAGATTCATTTTTTTTTATAATAGGGTTAACTGTTATAGAATCAGAATCCTCCAGAATGTCTGCGCCTAATCCGATGAGAGATGAGGCGGTAGCTTCTATATCTTTGGATGTTCCGACTTTCAGAACTTTAACAGGAGAATCAGATAATGCCGCACATATAAGAAGTCTGTGAACGTGTGACTTTGATGCGATGGCATTTACAGTTCCTCCAAAAGAACGATTCGACATATCGATTGTCAGGCTATCCGCTATAGTTGATGTAATGGGAGAATTCTTGCACATATTTATATCCTTTATGAAATCATATACGAGTTAACTGTGAATAGTTACCATTTGCGTTAATATTTACAGTAGATATACGAAGTAGGCGGTGTAGCTTACAAGCATGATGAGACCACCTAATCGGTTTAACTTTTTATTCTTCAGAGTCAGTATCCATAGCAGGAGTGCTGCTCCAAGTGCAACGAAACCATCTATGATAAAGTTGGCTCCGTTTTCGAGATACGGAAGATCTATGATCAAACTGGTTGTTCCGAGAATAAACAGAATGTTGAACAGATTGCTTCCTACTATATTTCCTATTGCCAGATCTGCATTTCCTTTTCTGGCAGCAGTAACCGAAGTCATAAGCTCGGGGAGTGATGTTCCGAAGGCTACGATCGTAAGACCGATAACTCTGTCGGATACTCCGAATATACCTGCAACCTGAGATGCTCCGCTGACAACGAAGCGGCTTCCGAAAATGATTGCGGCAAGTCCACCCAGAACATACACAGGGATGAGCGCGGTGCGTATCCCTTTACTTTCTTCGTCTTCGGCTTCTTTGTTCTTAGTGTACCAGAACAGGTAGACAAAGTATCCGAGAAGACATACAAGAAAGATTATTCCGGAAAACTTGGTAAAGGAACCTTTTGCCATACCCCATGATATCATAACTATGGTCATGATGATCATGAAAGGAATATCTATCTTAACGGTATCTTTTTGAACGTTAAGTGATGTGACAACAGCTGTAAGTCCGAGGATGAGAAGTATATTCATGATATTGCTGCCCAGGACATTTCCTATAGATATACCATTATTACCCATCAGACCGGCACTTATACTAACGGCGGCCTCAGGGGCGCTGGTGCCCATAGCAACTATTGTAAGACCGATAACTATCTGGGGAACACCCAGTTTAGAAGCGATTGCGGCGGCTCCGTCAACAAAGAAGTCTGCACCCTTGGTAAGAAGTACGAATCCGATAACAACCTTAACAATACCGATAAGGATTTCCAAAGTAGTAACCTCCGAGCAAAAAAGTATTGATTTGTATTGCTTTAAAACAGTACAAATTTATCATAAGTTGGTGGTTTTTACAAGCACCGTGGTTGACAAAAGTAAGACGGCGGAGTATACTTTGTTACGTTAATGCGATAAAGTGAAATTATTATAAATATATAAAGGATGAATAAAATGGCAGATGTTGAAATAATATCCCGATTTTCGGAATCAGAAGTTAAAGTGGTAGGTGTTGCGGGTCTGGGACTTATCGGAGGTTCCTTCGCAAAGTGTTTCAAAAAATACAGTGATGCGAAAATTCTCGGCTGTGATACCGATAAAGAAGTTCTGGCGAATGCCCTTGAAGAAGGTGTACTTGATGCAGAGCTAACCGAAGAGAATATATCAGAGTGCGATTTGATCATTCCGGCTTTATATAATCAGGCGGCTATAGATTTCGTACAAAATATGGCTCCTCATTTCAAGCAGGTTGCAATAGGTCTGGACACGGGTGGACTGCAGAGCCGACTCTGTAAGGAGTGCTTCCCTATTGCTCAGGAATACGGTTTTACATGTATC
>JAFZXD010000040.1 GCA_017616955.1 Eubacterium sp.
CAGCCGATAAGATAGAGGAGCAGAAGAAAGAGGCAGGAATAACCGAACCTAAGAACCTTGAAGAGCAGGCTATATCTCTCGTAGGAAGAGATATATATGAGAAGCTCATAAAGGGTTATACCGAAAAGCAGTGGGGACGTCCATGCACAGAGCTTCCAAGCTTTATCATTAAGAGACTTCCGGTTCGTCTTACATTTGACAACAACTATTTCAATGCTCCGTATCAGGGTATTCCTGTAGGAGGATATACAAAGCTTGTTGAAAATATGCTCGGAGATACTGAGGTAAGACTCGGAGTTGATTATCTTGAGAACAAGGAAGAGCTTGATAAGCTTGCGGATACTGTTGTTTATACAGGAGCAATAGATGCATACTTTGGATACAGTCTTGGCAATCTCGAATACAGATCTGTTAGATTTGAAAATGAACTTCTGGATATCCCTAACTTCCAGGGAAATGCTGCAGTAAACTATACTGATAGAGAGACTCCTTGGACACGTATCATTGAACATAAGTGGTTTGAATTCGGAAAAGATGAGAATGGAAATGACCTTCCAAAGACAGTTATCTCAAGAGAGTACAGCTCAGAGTGGAAACCGGGAGATGAACCATATTATCCTGTAAATGATGAGAAGAATGGTGCGATCTATCAGAAGTACAAGAAGATGGCAGATGATGAGCAGGCAAAACTCAGTGCACAGGGAAGAAATGTCATATTCGGTGGTCGTCTTGGTGAATACAAGTATTATGATATGGATCAGGTAATAGCCAGAGCTCTTGAAGTATGCAAAGAGAATAATCTGTAATGGAGAGTATATGTCCCAGTATGTACTTGCGGCTCTCTGTTTTGTAGCATATCTGACGATATACTACCTGGTGGGAGTTGCTGTTTCAAAAATATTAAAATTGGATAATAATCCTATTCGTCAGCTTTTAATTGGTATGTTCGCATATGGAATACTCTTTTCCATATATGTTCTTCCAATGAAGTTTATGATCGTTCCGGTTAATGTGATCGGAAAGATATGGGTTGTTATAGTGGGAGTACTATGTCTTGTAATAGTAGTCACTCTCCGTAAATATATGGCAAAAGGCTTAAAAAAATGGCTAGGATATATTAAGAAAAATAAAGCGGTAGCAATAGTTGTTGGTTTATTTACAGCCTTTCAGGTGACATTTGTCGAGATATACTGTCGCCTTGTTGCCGGTTTTAATCAGGTATGGTTCGTTGGATGGGTCAGCAACGGAGTTCTTCACAATGAGCTGATGACTTACGATGTCGTAACCGGGGATCCATTATCCGCTTTCCCGAATGATAGATATCTGTGTACTTTTTTGGATCACAGTGCTGTGATATGCAGGCTTTTTCGCATTCATCCTATGGTTGAGGTGAGAACTGTACTTACGGGAATATTTGTTCTTATGCAGTGCCTTGTAGTATGGGAGATTGCTAAGTGCATAGGTAAGGGGCGTAAGGATAGAAGTATTTTGGCATTCCTGCTTTATTGGGGCGTAAGAAATGCAATGGTCGGTTCACAGCTGCTGCCGTCTTACTATACATTTTTCAGGACTTATGAAGGAAAAGGTTTTGTAATGAATGTTCCTATTCCATTGATGATCCTGATCATGTGGAAAATGTATGATAAACCCGAGAAGACAAAATATCTATGGGAAAGTGCTCTGATAGTATGGGGAAGCATGACATACTCCCTGTCGATGATGTTCACATATCCGTTTGTATTGGCAGCATACCTTCCGTTCATGTTGGCAAAAAAAGACGGAAGAAAATATATGTTTAGAAATATGATGGTAATAGGACTGATATGTCTGGCGTTTTTTGTGGTCTATTTTCTCGGTCAACCCAAAATCGGGATTTTAGATCTGACGATCAGACGATAATGCAGGAAGGGGAAGTATATGCATTTTGATACAAATGAGCATAGCGGTACCGATTATTTCTGGACTGCTATGAGAGTATATTTAAATACCTTTACTCCTGCGGTAAAAATAGTACTGATAGGATATGCACTCCTGTTACTTTTTATTCTGATAAAAGGAAATAAGAAGGAAAGACTGTTTTATCTTGTGAGTCTGTTGATTCTTGGGGTGACCTGCCTTAATCCTTGGATGGCCTGGTTTCTGGTAGAACATTTTGGCTTTTCTCTGAGATATTTCAGGTTGTTTTGGGTTATTCCCGTATCAATGGGATATACTTATTTCGGAATAAAGTTATACAAAAGATTTAATTCCGGATGGCAAAGAGTGATATGCTATATATTGGTTGTGGGACTTCTCGGAAGTTCATATTACTTGGTTTACCAAAAGTCAAAAACACCTGATATATACACCGGTGACGTAGAGAATACAGGACTTATTCCGATTCCCAATATCTACCGTGTGGAAGATGATGTTATAGAAGCATGCAGACTTATAGAAGAAGATGCCGGAGATGAACACGCGCTGAAAAGGGCATTTTACAGCAGGGAGGTATTTCTGGAGATAAGAACATATGATGCGTCAATTCTGTCATTGGTTCAGTATCCGAATGAAAAACCTGAAGTGGTAAACTTTGAACAGGCGCTTAAAGAGGAAAACTGGAAAGGGGCTCTCTGGGATCTTTTTAAAGGTAAACTGGGAGGTGCGAGTAAGGAACTTCTTAAGTCTGAGACGATTAGAGAAGTATGTATAAACTCAGGGTGTGAATACATATTCCTTCCAAAGAAACATAAGTGGAAAAATAAGTTTTGTAAAAACATGACGGTACTTGGAGAATCGGGTAGATTTATTATAATTAAAGTTGAGTAAAAAGGTGGAACTGTAGATGGCTGAAAAAGAAAGACAAGGATTTTTCTTTGATAGAATAAGAAGCACAGCGGATGGAAAGAGAACTATAGTTGTTCAGGGTTATGCTGTAGATGGATATCTTGAAGGTGTTCGACCCAGAGCGGCTGTGTTTGTCGGGAAAAAACCGGTAAAAACACTGAAGTGTAGTATCGATAAGGTTAAGCTTCCTCCTACCATGATGAGAAGACGCAGAGGGGAAACTATATCTTATCTGGGTGTTTTCTATGTCGATCTGTCTGAAGTTACCAAAATGTATGGTGCCGGTGCAAAGCTTGTGGTTATTGCAGAGAAGAAAGATAAGACAGGTGCAAGGAAAAGAAATCTGATATATAAATGTCCTCTTGATAAAGCAATCGACAGAATGTACAGCTACTTTTATTCTGTTGATGTTGCTTATACTGAATGCGGAAAAACATTTATCAAGGGCTGGATGGCAGGAAGTCCGTCGACAGTCATCAAGATTAAGAATGTAGATAAGCATGATAAGAATCCTATTATCATGAATTATAGTATAGATTTTATTCCTAGAGACGATGTCCTCATGGAATATCCGGAATGTCCGGATGATGCAAATCTCGGATTTGAGATATCTGTTGTAGGAGAGTATAAAAAACTCGAGCTGGATATGAGCGAGGGTGAAAGAACAATGAAGACGGTTGTCAGTATCGGAGAGAGCGACGACGAATTCTCTAAGGCAAATGTAGTAAGCAGATATTCCGAGAAGGTTGTGAGAAATCTCAAGAACTACGGACTGGCTGAAACTGTTGCGAAGGTGAAGGTGCATTTATCTCCTTCATATGTATACCTTAACGGGAATTACGATAAATGGATAAAAAAGAATTCTCCGAATGCTGAAGAGCTGAAGGCTCAGCAAAATTCAGAGAAGACATTTGCATACAGACCGCTTTTCAGTATCCTTGTTCCTCTTTATGAAACAGATGAACGATTTCTGGATGAACTGATCAAGTCTATTCAGGCGCAGACCTATACGAATTGGGAGATATGTTTCTCAGACGGAAGTAAGAGTTCAGACAGACTCAGAGAGATCATTGGAAAATATTCGAAAAAAGACAGCAGGATCAAATATACTGCTGAAATTCCGGGACCTTTGGGAATATCCTCAAATACCAATCAGGCATATACGATAGCCAAGGGAGATTTCATAGTTCTTGGTGATCATGATGATCTCTTCACACCGGATGCACTTTATGGATGTGCAGAGGCTCTTCAGTCCGGAAAAGATGAGATAGATGTCCTGTATACGGATGAAGACAAGACAAATGCAAAAGCGAAAAAACGATTTGAGCCGAATATAAAGCCGGACTTTAATCAGGAACTTCTTGAGAGCTGCAACTATATAACACATATGTTTGTTGTCAGAAAAACGCTGATTGAAGAGGTTGGGCTTTTCGATGATACATATAACGGAGCACAGGATTATGATTTCATTCTCAGATGTACCGAGAAGGCAAGAAATATATATCATGTTCCAAAGGTAGTTTACAGTTGGAGAATAAATGATACTTCTACTGCCGGTAATCCTGCTGCAAAGATGTATGCTTATGATGCAGGTGCAAAAGCGCTCCAGGCGCATTATGACAGAGTGGGTATATCGGCAAAAGCTCAGATCGGAGATCATCTGGGATATTATCACACTGTGTATGATATCAAATGTACTCAGTCGGACAAAGATCAGCCTAAACTGTATGTGGCGGTTATAGATGCGGATGATCAGGATAAATATGATAAAACCGTTAACTCTATAGAAGATAAGTCAGACTTTAAGAATATCGAATTTGTACGTATCGTATCGGATGACAATCCAAATCTTGCTGCTCAGCTAAACCGAGCTGTGGACACGGTACGAGAGAAAGCTTCTTCGGAAGGATATACAGAAGAAAATACTTATGTGGCATTTATTGAATCAGGTGTTACAATGATGGGAGAGGATGGACTCTCCAATATGCTGTCATATCTTTCCAACAGAACAGATGTTGGCGCTATAGGCGGAAAGATTTATTGTACTGACAGAACCATATGTCATGCCGGAGTGATTCTTGAGAAAGAGAATGTTGTTGGTTGGATGTATATTCATCATAGAATATATGATGAGGTATACTTTAACTATTGTACATATTCGGCTCTTCATCGCGGTGTTACACTAATGCGACTCAGTGATATTTCAGAGAATGGTACCTGGTCAGAACAATATACAGGTGATTATTCTATGATAGACTATACCTATCGTATGAGTGAAAAGGGTAAGAAGTCAGTATATGATGCAAATGCTGAGTTCCAGGTTCGAGCTACAAGAGGTTATGATACAGATGAGTTCTTTGAGAGAAAAGGACTTACCAGAAAAGATCTACGAATATTCAGGTCTAAGA
>JAFZXD010000041.1 GCA_017616955.1 Eubacterium sp.
ATCAGGGCGATTCCAACAAGATAAGGGAATCGAGTCAAAATATAGAAAACAAATATAGTATATGTTCCACCCAAAAGGCTCTGCAGAAGATAAACAAAGTAGAACCCTATCGCATTTCTAAAGTTCTCTCTGCTTCCCTCGTTAAATGTCACCTTTAAAGCAAAGAACCAATCAGAAACCGCTATAACCGATACAAGCATAACTATCGTCACTCCATAGAGCAGGCTCCTGGATTGCATACCGGTCTTCGTAAGTAAAAAAAGGTCCACAATAAGGACAACATGAAATATAAGAATTATACTCCAACTCTTTATGCAGTCTTTAAAATCTTTTTTCAGGATATATTTGAAATATTTAAAAAAAGATTGTGTTACCGGACCTTCCAGACCATCTGCCATTTCAAACATGATCTTATATGCAGACTGGAGAGCTGCCCCTGCCGTTATAACCGGCAGGGAGCAAATAAAAGTAATAACTCCGAGGAGGATCAGGTCAAAGACTTTCGACATTATTCTGTTAAACATATTATCGTTATATAACAGTTTGCCCATATATCTCACCTTCTAAGACTTAACAGCACCTGATGTAAGTCCACTATATATCTTCTTCTGACATGTAATAAACACTATGAGCGCCGGTATGATGGATATAATAACTCCGGCACATATAAGATTGTACTTACTTCCAAGCGGTCCAACAAATGTATAAAGTGATGTTGCAACCGTAGGATACTTCTTCTTATCCTGAAGATACAGATTTGCTGCATAATATTCATTGTATGTCGCAACACCTTTCAGGATACAGCTCGTAACTATTGCCGGCTTAAGAAGCGGAAATAGTAATCTGTAAAATATGGTAAAGTAATTTGCGCCATCGATTATACCCGACTCATCTATATCAGTTGGTATATTCTCAAAAAACTGTATATAGATATAGATCGATATGATATCCGTTCCGCACATCATGATGATGTATCCCGGAAGCGAATTAATCAAATGCAGTTTAAACATTATCTCGTAAACCGCCACCTGCATAGCTACTCCGGGAAGCAGTGAAGCAAACAGAAACATATTTCTGATAAGCTTATTTCCCACAAATTTAAATCTGTCGAGTACATATGCAAGCTGTGTTCCCAATAATGTGGATATAGTTAACACCGATACAAGAATTATGGCTGAACATACGAATCCACGTCCCATATTCGCTCTACTAAACGCATCGGTAAAGTTCTTAAAATAAAACCAGCTTCCCGGAGGAGTCATAACATTTGTCGTATTATACTCTTCCTCAGTTTTAAATGCTGTGACCACACATGATACGATAGGAAGTACAGATAGAAATGAGAAAAATATCAGCGCCAAGTACTTCAACACAAGTACCGGTGTCACTTTATGTTTTGTTTTCATTTATTAGTACCTCCGCAAACCCATTTCTTTCTTTTCTATATCGCCGTTAGGCATAACCCTGTTGAAGAAAAGATTCTGGATAATCGTAACCGTAAATATGATCAGGAGAAGCACCACAGCCATCGCGGAAGCAAGTCCCACCTTCATCTGTGTATGAGCTATCTCATGCATTATTACAAAATAAGTTCCTGTGCCATTAGCACCATCTGTTATAACATATGGTGGTTCAAAGGCGCTGAGCGACCCCGAGATTGACATTATAACGTTCAGAATAAATATAGACTTAATGTTCGGAAGGATGATGTATCTGAATCTCTGAAACTCTGTAGCTCCGTCTAACTTTGCAGCCTCATACATCTCCGCATCGATCGACATTATAGCTCCTATAAAGAGCACCATATTCTGACCAAAATATCTCCAGACTGATGTTCCGACCAGTGACCAGTTATTGATTCTCTGATCTTTTAACCAATATGGAAGATTTTCCAGTTTGAAACCAACTGTCGTTAAAACAGAATCCAGAACAAATCCGTGTGTGAAGAAAAACTTAAATATAAATCCTACAGCAATACCACTAATAAGGAATGGGAAAAACATAAGTCCCCTAAACAGATTACGTCCTTTAATGTTGAATGACAATATATTCGCCAGAAACAATGCGAGTGAAAGCTGTATCACCGAGCCTGCCATATAGTACAGGCTCAGTCTAAGAGCTTTAAAACAGTCTTTTCTTTTGAAAACCTTGATATAATTATCCAGTCCTACAAAGCCTTTATTTCTCGTGTAACTCATATCAAAGAAGCTGAATGAAACCATTTTGCCAAAAGGTATATAGGTAAAAACCATAAGCAATATAAGAGGTATGATCATAAAAACGATTATGACGCACAGTTTATTCATTTGTCTCGATGAAAAACCACCCTTTGCCTTTGAACCAAACATATTTACCACCTCATTAATACTGCACTTCTATTCCTAAGGATTCCTGTGCATTATTCCACTTCTCTGTCCATTCTTTCATGATTGTATCAAAATCCTTACTTCCTGTAGCAGCTGCCTCAACGATCTCCTGAACCTTAGCATCTCCTCCGGCGTTGAATGAAAGTTCGCTTTCTGAATTCATTTCATTAAGGAAGTCTTCTTCTCCTGCAAGTGCAGGCTCATCCTGTAATACAGTTGCTGCTGAGAAGTCAAATGATGAAGGAGCTGTCTTTGATATAGGATAACCACCTTCAAAATCACACCATCCGGACTCTTCAACCATCCACTTTACAAATACCATAGCTGCTGCCTGATGATCTGCGTCAACATCTTTGCTGATAGCATAGCAGTAATCAGGACCTGCAGTTGCATACTGAACACCATTTACTGTAATAGGGAATGGCATATAGCCGATATCATCAGGATTTTCTCCGGCTTCTTTCATCTGAGCAACTGCCCAGGATCCAAGTACCATAGTACCGATCTCACCCTTATTAAGCATAGACTTGCAGCTTTCCCAGTCTGTTGTTGTATAGTCTTCCTCGATAAGTCCTTTTGCTACTGCATCATAGAGGATCTTATAGAGGTTATATGCTCCTGTTCCGTCTCCAGGATCGGCAAACGGTGCAGCTGTATGTACAAACTTCTGATTGAACCAGGTATTATCTCCGTCAGTTATAGATCCAAGATAAGCATCCCATGCTCCCATAGTCCATCCTGCAGCATAGTTTGTATATAATGGAATAGAATCTGTATTATCTTTAATCTTCTGAAGTGCATCTATAAATTCTGTTGGTGTCTTTGGAGCTTCCTTTATACCTGCTTTTTCGAATACTTTCTTATTATACAGGACTCCCTGTGCATTTCCCATATATCCGATTCCGTAGCAGATTCCGTCCTTTTCCCACTGCTTAGGGAAGTTGATATATTTATCCATCTCCTCAGTGGTTCCGTAAGGAATAAAGAATTCAGATAACTCAGCCTTATCAATAGCCGGGATAAACATTATATCTCCCCAATCTCCCGATGAAAGTCTGAGGAGTGAATCCTCTGCATAATCTGTGATCGCTTCTGTCTGAACTGTTATATTCGGATATACCTTATTGAATTCCGCTATATAATTATCTATAGTTCCATCTTCCTGACGATCTGTTTTATGATGGAGCCACTTAATAGTCGTTGTAACATCCTTATAAGACTCGCCCAAAACAATAGATGAATATGTAGGAGTCTCTCCTACCGCCTCTGCGGCGTCATCATCAGTTCCCTTGTCGGCTTCGGTGTCTGTATTCTCTACAGCGCCTGCTGTTGTTGCCTCTGTCCCATCCTTTTCAGATGAACCGCCTTTTCCGGCACAACCCACTGCAGAAATCGTCATACCCGCAGCCAAAACCATTGCAACTACCCTCTTCAATTTCATAACTCAATTTACCTCCCTTTCTCTTAACTTAACTAATTTTTAAGTAAATTTTGTTATTTTGTAATCTTAGTTTACTTAATTATTACCTCAATGTCAACAATAATTTAGCAAAAAAATCGTTTTTTTTATAACTTTTTACAATTTAATTATTTTTTTCGCATTTTTCAACCGTTAGAATTACTTAAATTATTCCAAAGTTAGCTAAATATTTGGCAATATGGTGAAGAAAAAATAAAAACGGCATTACCGTTAAATTCTAATTCCCCCATTCCGGACGGAATTATAAAGTGATCCCCTTTTTTATATTCCTTACCATTGATGCAAGCCGAGCCTTCAATAAGTGAACCGATCATAAAAGGCTGGTTCATCACTATTCTCTCAGTATTTTTCAGAGTTCCTTTCCATATACGGTAATACTTGCATTCATAAAGTTTTGTTATCCACCCCTCTCTCTCACATGAGTCTACCTGTTCATCCACATGTGGAACTTTTATCACATCCAGGCTTTTATTGATATGCAGTTCTCTTGGAGCACCATTTTTTATTCTGTCATAATCATACAGTCTGTACGTGATATCACTGTTCTGCTGAGTCTCCAGGATCATAATCCCTTTATTTATGGCATGTATCGTCCCCGGGTTGATCTGTATGAAGTCACCTTTTTTAACCGGAATCTCCCTAAGAAGCTCATTCCACTTTCCGTCATGTATCATTTCACATAATTCTTCTTTTGTGGATGCATTATGCCCTATTATAAGTTTAGCTCCCGGTTCGGCTTCCATGACGTACCAGCACTCCATCTTGCCAAGAGATCCATCCTCATTCAGCGCAGCATATCCATCGTCAGGATGAACCTGAACACTTAATTTATCATTCGCATCGATTATCTTAGTAAGAAGCGGGAATCGGTCTCCCTGAATATTTCCGAATAATTCTCTGTGTTCATCCCACAGTTCAGACAAGAGCTTGCCCTTATATTCTCCGTCTTTTACCCGTCCCGGGCCATTCGGATGCGCACTTACCGCCCAACATTCTCCTGTCTTGTCACTCGGAATATCATAGCCGAATTCACTTCTCATCTTAGAGCCTCCCCATATTTCTTCCTTGAAATATGGGCTCATATTAATAATATCCATCTTTATTTCCATCCTTTTTTCACTTTAACCATTCGAGGCTTAGGCTGTCACTTCTACCCTGAACGGAGCGAGCGGGATAGATCTGTTGTTATAGATATTCACTTTTCCGTAATCAAAGAACCCGTATCTTACACCCGTAACATCCTCATCCTCATAAATAATAATCTTCTCTTTATCTATCTCTGCCCTATCCGGAACTTTCCACGTTCCCGCAGTCTCTATCTCCAGTCCGGATACATCTCCCACATTCGAACCTGTGCATTCTTTTCTGATATCTATTAATTTGTTCTCCTTCAGAACTATATCTCCGAAAGTATTCTCAAATCCAAGAACTACTCCGCCGTCAAATCGATAGACTTCCGCTATACTCATATGCACAGCCCCATCGTATTCATCAGCGTAGATATCCCTTAAAACCTCTGTCGCTATCCTCTCACCCGGCGACCTCTTATCCACAGGATGAACATTGTCATATTCACCCATGTCAATCAGCGGCACCAGAGTCATAGCGTCATATTCTTTACACACCTTCTCCTGTGCCTCTCTGATATACGCCCACTTTCTTACATCCTCATCCGTTGCGGATATAAACATAGGCAGCTGTACCACAACAATAGGGAGAGCTTCTTCACAAAAAAGCTTCCTATATTGAATAACAAGTTTTCTTAGCAGCTTTTGGTATACGCCCTCATAATCCATGTTATCCAACATTGATTTAGCCTGAAGATCCTCATAATTTCTTACAGCATCTTCCTCGCCCTGGTAATAGATAATGCCCCTGACAGTATATGGCGCAATCCTCTTAACCATAGTCTCTATCAAACCTCCCGGTCTGAATGCAGATGCAAGCCCCATTGGTGGCGGCCATGGATAATCCCCTGCAATCTCACGCAATTCTTCTGTAGTAATATCCGGATTGTCCTTTTTTGCAGACGCAGCGAGTCTGAGATGCTCTTCAACCATTTCGTTATAAGAATTCAACAGTTTCAGATATTCTTCATTCGTCTGACCGTCAGTTAATCTCTTGAATTCTTCCAGATATATCCTTCCTTCCGGAACCGACTCCAAAATACTCTCCTGAAGCCAGCAACTGATTGAAGTTCCTCCCTGATAGCAGTCTACTATCCCTACAGGAACACCTAAACTCTTATAAAGCTTTTGCGAAAAGTAATAACCTACGCCTGACATTTCCGCAAAATCACCATTCCGGCACTTATGCCAACACAGTTTTTCTTCTTCACGAAGAAAGTCATCATCTATCACCGGTGCCTTGATTGATTTAAAATATCTTATCTCCGGATAATCAGCACTTTTCAGTTCTTCAGCTCCACCCAAAGAGTTCTGAAGTTCAAATTCGATATTTGACTGTCCGTTATCAAGCCATACCTCTCCATACAGGATATCCTTTATGACCTTTACCACATCCGTTCTTTTATCCTCTTCAGGCCCGGTTATAGTACTGATCACCATCTCGTAAGGTCCACCTGCAGCATGAGCCGGAAGTCCTATAACCCATTTTCCCGGTTGAACCATATGACTCACTTCTATGTTGTCTATTGCTATTCTGATAGTTTCCGAAATCTCGGATTCGCCAAATATGTAGATGTCCTTATCTCTTTGGAGAACCATTCCATCTGAAAAAATAGCAGCCAGTTTCATTATTATTTCCTCTCGATCTCACTTATATATTCAAGATTCTTATCAATAAGTTCGCATCTCTGTTTTACGGAAAGTACCGAACGAAGCGGATCTTCCGGTGTATTAAATACATAATCCACAAGTTTGGAAACCGTTGTAGTCGCTACATGAAGTCTTGTATCCGATGAGGCATAGTATATAAAGACTTCATCTTTGTCATTTACTATCGCACCATTGGTAAATACAACATTTCCCACATCTCCTACACGTTCCTCTCCGAGCGGTGCTATCAGATAACCCGAAGGTTCCGCTATCACCTTAGACGGATCGTTTAAATCTGTAGCGAAGCAATATATAACGTATCTGAGTCCCGCAGCTGTATTACGAACGCCGTGAGCGATGTGAATATATCCTCTGTCGGTTTTGATAGGAGTTGCTCCCGCTCCGTTTTTTGACTCTGTTATAGTATGGTACTTTCTTCTGCTGGTGATGATCTCCTCATCTATAACCGCATTCGTTATATCTTCGCAAAGACCGAATCCGACACCACCGCCCGATCCTGTCTCAATAAAGTCATCCATAGGTCTTGTATAGAAAGCGTATTTGCCGTTCACAAATTCAGGATAAAGAACACAGTTTCTCTGCTGAGCCGAATGAAGAGTTGTGAGATTCGGAAGTCTCTCCCAGTTCTTCATATCTTTTGTTCTTACTATTCCTGC